>JBBRHV010000012.1:0-46834 GCA_038222225.1 Candidatus Omnitrophota bacterium | reverse complement strand
GCATACTACACCTAGAGGGCTAAATGAGGCAACAGTAAGGAAAGACGCGATATGATCAGCTTTTCAATAAAATTTAAGAGCGGAATTCCAGTCTATGAACAAGTGGTTTATGCTGTAAAAAAAGCGGTCGTTTCGGGTCAGCTTAAGCCAGGCGACAGCTTTCCGTCTGTCCGGGAGTTAAGTAAGGAATTGAGGATTAATCCTAACACAGCGCAAAAAATTCTAGCGCAGTTGGTTCGGGACAAGATATTAGAGGTTAATCCCGGGATAGGAAGCATTGTTTCAGAATTGACTGAAGCCACACAAGCCCAAAGAGACGAGATTCTGAATACAGAGGTTGAAAAATTGGTTGTAGAGGCGAAAAGGTTGTTAATTGAAAAAAATGATGTCCATAACGCCGTTGACACACACTGGCAAGCAGATAAAAAGGAAGGGTCAATATGAGTTACGCTATTGAAACGACGAATTTATCCAAAAAGTTTGGCAAGGATTTGGCTGTCCAAGGTCTTGACCTCAAGGTGCCGGAAGGAAGCATATTCGCTTATTTGGGCCCTAACGGAGCAGGAAAGACAACCACCATCAAAATGATCATGAACATTATTTCTGCGACACATGGCGAGGCAAAAGTGCTGGGTGTCCATTCTTCGAAATTAGGTCCAAAGGAGTTTGAACAGATCGGCTATGTTTCAGAAAATCAAGAGATGCCGGAATGGATGTCGGTGGGGCAGTTTTTGAAGTATTGTAAAAAGATGTACTCTCATTGGGATGATCAATTTTGTGCCGATTTGGTCAAACAATTCGATTTATCACTCAATCAAAAAATAAAAAGTTTATCACGCGGAATGAAAATGAAGGCGGCTTTAATATCATCGTTAGCCTATCGCCCCAAACTCCTCATATTTGATGAGCCGTTCAGCGGGCTTGACCCATTGGTGAGAGACGAGTTTATATCGGGCGTATTGGAGATCACCGGGAATGAGAAATGGACAATTTTTGTATCCTCGCACGATATCGATGAAGTCGAACGCTTGGCGGATTGGGTCGGGATTATTGACAAAGGACAGCTAAAATTGGTTGAGGAGACAGAAAATCTCCAAAGACGTTTGCGCAGAGTAGAGGTATCACTGAGTGAACCAACAGATGTTCAATCCTCTATACCGGAAGAATGGCTGTTATTTAAGCAGCAAGGCCGGACGATCCATTTTTATGAGAGCAGCTATAAAAAGGATGAAAGTGAACGCAGATACCGAGAGGTTTTTGCGAACACTTTGAGCGTGGATGTGTTTGAAATGTCATTAAAAGAAATTTTTATCGTGTACGCAAAAAAACATAAGATTTCCACTTTATAGGAGAGTGCCATATGAATTTTATACCGCATGTATTCAAAAAAGATTTGAGCCGCCTCAAAATCCTGCTGTTTGCTTGGGTGGTTCTCATTGCCGCTCAATCTGCCCTGGGGATCGGCGGGATAAAGATTGCAGCCGAAATGTTTGAGTTTCAGATGTTTTTGCCGATGCTGACCATGTTACTGGGGTTCTTGCAGGGCATGATGATCCTTGTGATGGTGCCTTTAATCATTCAGGAGGATTCTATCGTCGGAACAACGGCGTTTTGGTTGACACGGCCCATCTCAAAAAAGGGGCTGTTGATCACAAAAACAACTTTTATTTTCGGCATTCTCATCGCGATGCCGCTTATGGCGGAGATCTTTGTGCTGGCCGCAAATGGAGTGATGGGAGGACATCTTCTGCTTGCTGTGCCGGAAATTATGCTTGAGAAAACAGTTTTTGTTGTTCCTTTTTTTCTGTTGGCCGTGTTAACCCCGAAATTCAGCCGGTATGCATTAACCGGAATCATTGTTTTTGCGGGTTTTACTGTGTTTGGAATTATTGCTTCAGTGGCAATGATGTTTGTTCCGGGCATGGCAAAATTTTTTTATAACTATAGTTTTTATAATAATCCATCAGTGGAGGCCTCGTTAAGTGTCGCAAAGGGTCTCTATATTATTGTGGTTGGCTTTGCTCTGATCATTCATCAATGTGTGACCCGATATTCTGCCAGAACCATGCGGTGGTTTGTGGTCGCCTATCTGCTTTTGATATGCTTTTCAAGAATTTGGACGTGGGACTTTTTATTCGAAAAGACAAATGTCACACACGAGGAGGCAATAGCCGATTCCCTGCAATTGGGTCTTGATAGGAGCTACGTGATCATAAACGATGAGAGGCGTTATAAGAAAAGCGATCCGCGGGAAAAGGCGATCAATGTTAAAATTTTCGCAGAAGGATTGCCTGAAGATCAATTCGCGAATCTTAATGGTCTTGAAGATGTCCGTATAAAATTTTCGGATGGGGTCGTCATTCAATCAGGGTATATTTCGGTACAAGCAAGAGAAAATTTTTCTAATGAGAAATTTATGCCGGTTTTGCAGGCGGCATTAGGGAAGGTGAGAATTGTAAATCCGTTTTACGGTCGATTCACTCATACCGAGATCCTCAGTTTGGAGGATGGAGATATCAACACCTATAAAGACAGAAAAGGAACGTATCTGGCCAATGCCAGCTTTGACGTTTATGAGTACCAGAAGGTTGCCGAAATTCCTTTAGTACAAGGGGCTAAGGCAGCTTTTTCCTCGCAGCAGGTGATCGTTTATGACGTTCTTGAGAGAACTCACGGAGTATCGGTGATCGTCGGTGAAAAGAAAACCAATTTACTGTTTGATCGAACGATCAGAAAAACATCCCGTTATGATATGGCGCAGGAGATATACTCGGATTTTAAGAGCGTCTATTTAATTGTGAATAGAAAGAGGGGAGAGGCGTTCTTGGCGGAGTCAGGAGGCGATTTAAATTTCGCCGAGATGCCCTCTTATAATCCGACACGGCTGGAAACAAAAGCGAAACAATTTGATTTTACGTATGTCAATGATCGAAATACTGCTCTTCCGAAAACAGATGAGGAGTGGTTGTCGGATGCTGTTTTGGTCAGATTAGATGCGGTCAGATTAGGGACAAAAACGGTAAAAGTTAACATAGAAAATTTTGAAATACCGACACAATCCACATCCGTAAAAACCGACTTGGATGATATTGATCATCAGCTGCGCGAGCAGGAAAAACAAATGCAACGGTGGCAATAATTAAAATAATTAGGGACGGACCCTACTTCTTTTTTCCTAAAAGTAGGGTCCGTCCCTAATAAAAAAGGAGCATGATGAAAAATTTAAGCAGACTTTTTCTGATTTCTGCCATGATGTGGGTTTCCGGTTGCGGACCGCTTCCCGGGGGCGGAGCTCTCAACGGAGTGTGGAGAGGAACAGTTACGGAAAAAGGAAAGACCGTATCCGTGGAACTTGAAATTTTCGAACAAAGGGGCATGCTGAAAGGGGGCTTTAAGATCGCAAGCGAAACCGGAAGCAATGATTTTACTAAGGGAATGGCTTTTGAGATTGTGCAGGCTGAGCACGTCGGAAATCATTTCAAATTTATTGTGCCTTTTTCAGGAGAAGTGGATAATGATTCGGTTGTCTTTGACCTGACCATCGAAGGCAACAAACTGACGGGGTTTGGTAAAGAACGGCATCCAAGAAGTGAAAAGATCCCCGTTGTTTTTACAAAGCACAGGAAATAATGAAGGGTGTAAATAAATCGCCTCAATTCTCCACATTTTATTGCTGTTAAATTGCTGATAACTTAATTCAGCACCCAGGCACTGCTTGCGTCGTTGAATCTTATGTTTCTTCGGCAGTGGGTTTTTAAAAGGCATTCTGAAAGATTTTATTTATAAGTTGTTGAAGTTGAATAAGATAACTAGAATTGAGGCGATTCATCCGCAAATACCCGCATTTTTAGTCCCATGAGTATTCCCGTTTTTATTCTTTATCTTTTCTTGAATTTTATTATTATGAGTATCAAGCGAGAGCAGAGAACGGGACAGCCCTGAGGGTGGATGGTCCTTCTAATACTAAAGAAAGGGAAGGGTATGAAAAAGAGATCAATGAGAGCGTTGATGGTTGTTGTATCAATTTTATTTTTTTCCGGTTGCACAACATTGAACAAGGCAAAACAGGCTGACGCGTTGAGCCAGGAATTGGCTGTCCAAAAAAACAAAATGGAAAAGATGAAGATCGAAAATGAAGCTGCGCTTGAGAAGGCGAAGAGAGAGTGTGAAGACAAATTGGCGCAATTGCGGAATAAAAAGCAGGAAGAGGTCAAGGAATTCGTGGAGAAAAAGAACAGAGAATTGAGTGATCTTGAGAAGGCAAAGATTGAGCTTGAGAAGAGATTAAGCGGTGAAATCGGAGAGTATAAAGCGAAATTACAAATGACAGAGCGGGGATTGGTTGTGACATTTTTATCAGAAATTTTCTTTGATTCCGGGAAAGACATCATTAAGTCCGAAGGAGAAAACGCGTTGCAACAGGTGGCAGAAGTCTTGCGGAAGGAAGTGCTTGATTCGAAAATAGCTGTTGAAGGGCATACAGACAGCGATCCTATCAGATATTCCGGATGGAAATCGAATTGGGAGTTGTCCTCCGCGAGATCTTTGGCAGTTGTCCATTTTTTTATTGATCAATGCGGCGTTTCTCCGGAAAGATTATCTGCTGTTGGTGTTGCTGAGTACAGTCCGGTTAAATCCAATGAGACCGCTGAAGGGAAGCGACAAAATAGAAGAGTAGAGATTGTTATATTGCCGTCCAGTCTTAAAAAAGTTAAATAGAGTAGAACATAAAAAACACCTCTTCACAGATTCAATAGAGGTCTCAAATATTTAACTTCTAAAAAATATTATGACGATGGATTTTTGCAAATTAAGACGAAAACTCGATGATGCGATCACATATGCGGACTTTGAAACAGCCATGCAGCTGGCTGAGGAGGGCCTGTATTGCGCGCAGCGTCAAGAACTGTTGGGTGAGATGATGTACTTTAAAGCACAGTGCGAGATCATCAACGAACAGTATGAAGAGGCGGTCAGTAGTTTGGGACGCGCGATCAACTACAACCCCGCAGACGGGGCGGCTTATAACGACCGGGCTTTGTGCGGCATTGAATTGGGATGGGATGAACAGCAGTGTTTGGCTGATTTTGATAAAGGGATTGAGGTTGAGCCGGATTACGCATCCGTGTATCATAATAAAGGGTGGTATTTAAACAAACTCGGGCGTCCTCAAGAAGCTTTGGCGTATTTTGAAAAGGCCCTTGAGCTTGAGTCTGACCGGGCCGTTACTTATGAAAATTTAGCAGATGCTTATCTCAATCTGGGGGTTCAACACAAGGCCCTGGAAGCGTTTAAAAAAGCCGTGCAATTGCTGCCTCCTTCGTGCGTTGAGATCCGCGCGCAGCTTGAAGATAAGATCCGGATATTGACGGATAAGGGAGAATAGAAGGCGGAGAACGCAATACGCAATACTTAATACGAAATATCCCTCGATGAGCTCGGGACTCCATTCGGTCGCGAAATACGTTGAAATTGATAAAATGGCAGCCGGATTTTGAATGTGTTATATTTACAGTGAAGCAGCTTGCGTTAAAAAATAGAGTGCTGTTGAACAAAGGTAAACCATTCGTAAGGATGGGGCACAAAGCTATAGGGCCCGGGCTTGAAGGTAAGCTGGGCAGCCAGTTGCCACAGCGAATAAAAGTGGGTTTTGATTTGACCCATCTGGAATGGTTCCCTATAATCCAGATGGGTCTTTTTTTTATTTGCCGCGGTAGTGACCGCGGCAAATAAACCCCCGCGTTGAGTTTTGGTTCGCAAAGTCATTTATAGGTATTGCGAAGCAAAACTGCGGGGGAAGGAAGTGAGAGCGAGATCGCGGCGAATAAAGCGAAAGATTGATCGTGCAATTTCATAATCAAAGAGGGTTTTTATGCGAAGGAACAGATCTTTTGGTTTTACGTTGGTAGAAGTCATGATCTCGGTTTTGATCCTGATACCGGTCTGTGTCGGCGTGATGTATGTTTTTATCAAGTGTGTGGAGTTGAGCGAGATGGCCCGGCATTCTTCCGAGGCAGTGCGGGAGATCAAGACCAAGGTGTCTGAAATCGAGAACACGCCGTTTGATCAAATTAAGAATACATTTCATAACACGACATTTACAGCTGCAGGTTTAAACGGAATAGGGGTGACTTATATTGATGATACAGATACGAACATGTTGACGGTAACAGCGACTTTTTGCTGGAGGGAAAAGAACGGACGGGTTATGGGAGAAGATGTTGATTTGGATGGACAGATTGATAGTGGTGAGGATATTAATGGTAACGGGATGCTGGATTCCCCGGTCACGGTGGTTACGCGGGTTTCAAATTTTTAGGAGACAGACAGTGAAGACAAAGAGCGGTTTTACATTAGTCGAGGTCATGATGGTGACGCTGCTATTTTCCATTATCGTAGCCGCCGGTTCGATGGTCTTTATTTCCAGTGGGTCGATCTGGTCTGTGATGGGGGCCAATATCCGCATGCAGGAGAACCTAAGACGGATGATGCAGCGGGTGTCTGCTGAACTTCAGGAATCCGGGACAAACAGTGCCGGAGTTTTTCAGGTTGTTGTTTCAGATAATACCGGGCTCAACAGCAGTGATATTCTGCGTTTTTCCATACCGATCTGTCCTTGCGGTGTTCAGCCGATGGACATCACCGGGAATGTGTATGCGTGGGGCGCTCCTCTGAAGTGGGGTCAATCCGGGTGTTCTGAAAATTACACGGTTGGAAGCAACGGGAAGGTGGATATCTGCCATCTTCCACCGGGAAACCCCAACAATGCGCATACGCTCAACGTCAGCGAAAACGCCGTCAAAAGCCATCTGGCCCACGGAGACTGGATTGGCGACTGCGATCTCTGCGATCCGGAAAATTATGAAAATCGTTTTATTGAATACCGCATTGCTGCCGGAAATCGTTTGATGCGTAGGGTTTTGAGGACAAATTTGTCGCTTATTTCAGAGGATGTGCTTGTCGACAGCGTTGCTGATTTTCAGGTAGCTGTGACAGGGCAGACGATGGTGCGTCTGAGCGTTGACCTTGCCCAAACAGCATCACAGAACCGCGAGGTCACGCTGACGGACAGCGTAGATGTTTTTTTAAGGAATTAAGGAGACCGATCATGAGACTCTCAAATAAAAGAGGAATGGCAATCGTTATGGCCTTGTTCTTTCTGGTCTTTATTTTCGGTTTGACCGGACTCTTTTTATTGGCGGCAGTCCATGAAAACAATATGGCGGTCATGGATCGGGAAATGGCCAAAGCGTTTTATGCGGCCAATGGGGCTGAACAAATCGCGCTCAATCAGGTTGATATTTTAATTAATGATTTTCTTTTGAATACCATTTCGCAGTCCGATCCCAGCAGTGTTGTGAATTTTGTGAAGAGCAAGGTTGCCGCGAAAGACGGCCTGGGATGGTTGGTGTTTGCTGTGCGCGACAATAATGTGGCAGTTCTGACTCAGGACGGGGATCAGGCCCTGTATTCTGGCAACGGGGCCATTGGCAGCAATTCATACCAATACACGATCGTTATGACTGAAAAAGAGGACCCGTCTTCTGTGGGGTTGGATGCGTGGGATTTTCCCTATACATACACCATTAACGCCAACGGAACAGCTGGCAGCTTCGGCTCCTCGATCACCTTAAGAGGGGACTTTACAGTGCGGGTTCAGCGGGATAATTTTGCCAAATACGCCCTTTTTACAAACAGCCAAACTATGCCGTCGGGAACAGATGTCTGGTTCACGAATAAAACCAATTTTGCCGGACCGGTTCACACAAACGGACGGTTTAATTTTGCGCTGAATCCCAGCGGCTCATTTGAAGAATCCATCATGCAGAAAGAGGCCATGGCCAAGTTTTATAATGGAGGATGGCCAGTTTTGTTAAACAGCGATCACAACGGGACAGCGGATGTCCCAGTTTTTCGGGACGTTTTTAACAGAGGTGTTAATGCGATCACTCTCAGTTCATCCACAAAACAGCAGAATATGATCGATCAGGCCACCGGCGGGAAAAAATACAAGACGGACGGAATCTATATTCCGTCTCAGGGAAGTTCGCTGACCGGAGGCGTGTATGTCAAGGGAGACGGAGGCGTGGAACTGTCGGTAGACGGCAATGATCGTCCGGTTTACACGGTTTCTCAGGGAGGAGCGTTTAAAAGGATCACCGTTGATCAAGCCAATAACCAGACAACGGTGTTTGACAGCAGCACCGGAAAATCCACGGCATATACCGGAATGCCCGATGGGGTAGCTGATGTGGGGACGCTGGTGTATGTGGACGGTAATATTACAAGTTTTCGCGGCCAGGTCCAGTCGCAAGCCAAGGTCACGGTTTCGAGCACCAATGATATTGTCATTACGAATCATGTGATGTATGAAGAGTATTCTCCGGCTGTCGGAACTCCCGGGGTTTCAGGGTATGTTCCGCCGTCTGCCGATGACGCTGAGAATCTCTTGGGGATCGTTTCCTGGCAGGGAGATGTCCGGATCGGGACGACGGCGCCGAATAATATTCAGGTTCACGGAACGGTCTTGGCGACCAACGGGATTTTTCAAGTGGATAATTATGATAGCGGCTCTCCGCGGGGGACGGCAACTCTGCTGGGAGGAGCGATCACGGATAGCTATGGGGCGTTCGGGCAATTTAACGGAACGACGGGTCTGCCGACGTCCGGATACGGGCGTGATTTTGTGTATGATCAGCGGATGAAGTTCGGGCAGGCTCCGCCGTATTTTCCGACACTGAATACATTTATTGCTTTTTCGAATGACATCACAGATAAGATGGTTTGGCAAGAAGGGGATTAATATGGAAAACAAAAACCGCCTGTTCGTGATGGGATTGGTTCTGGTTTTTTTGATGATCGTGGTGGTCTCGAGTGTTTTTAATTACCGCCTTTCCAAACAGATGAGTGGCATCGGGAAGGCTGAGACCGCACCTGTTTCTGATCCGAAAATTCAGCAACAGGAGTCTCCTGCCCCGGCAAAGAAAACGACGGCGTATAAAGCCGAAGGTTTTGATTATGATCCGCTGGCCCCCGTGTTTAAAAAAGCTGTTCCGGTTGCGGAAAAAGCACCGCAGGAAGAATCCGTAAAAAAAGTTTTTGATGCAGTTCCAGGCACGCAAATTCTCGTTCAATAAATAATAAGATGATCAGCGGGTTTGAAAGGTAAGATTATTCAGCGCGTAGGATGGTCTTGATGGTCGTATATTTCATGGGGATGCGGCAGCAGACATCGTCGGCGATTTTTAAGATATTGTTTTTGAGAACGATCGGGTGCTGTTCCTCAATTTCAAAGCTTCGTTTAAAGAGCAGTTCTTGAGAGTTGGCTCCGGCAATGACCGTCATGGTGATCTGATAATGCCCCGCGTGCCAGTAACAAAGCGGTTCGATATTCTTGAGGCATTCCAGCACGTCACTGCGTTTGAGAAAATCTTCCGGGAGGGCATTGAGCTGGGGATTGTATTTAGGGCCAAGATGCCAATACATCTTTAATTCCTGCAGGTAGGGCTTCATTTCCGCGTAACAGGTGTTGTCCACAAAAACAATATTATAATTATAGGGATTTAAAGGAACGACCATGAATTTGGAAGGGGATTTGGCGTGCATTCCGGAGAAGTCGCCGGTCATAAAATCATGTTCTCGAAATGCAAACCATTCCAGCTCATGCTGATCGGACTTGTCGTTGGTTTCAATATGCAGAGTAATTTTGTGGACAAACTCATGTTTGTCTTTGACTGAAAAGACGCCCCGCATCCCCAAGGAGGGCCCATAACCGGAAAAGCCGATTTCAAGGTCTTCGGAAATGTGATGGGAAATGCTGACGCCCCCGAAAAAAGAGGACCATATTTTTTTCATACGGACAATGCCTTTGTAGAATAAAAATCTGATTTTATTTTTATCTCAGAGATTTCATATTATAATAGCACAGACTATTTAAAATATTTTATAGAAAGGTAAATTTATGTTATCTTTCCGTTTCGGAATTCTTTTTTCTATTTTTGTGTTCTGCTCAACTTCGCTCGGATTTGCTCAGCCTCCCGAGGCAGTAGCCGAGAATCGCGAGCTTGTCCAGAAGATCGACACTCTGCTTGCCAAGTACGATAAACTTTCCAAAGAAAAAGCGGCTTTGGAGCGCGAGCTGATCGAAACCCAGAATAAGCTGAAAGCCTCTGAGCTCAAACTTGGCCAAATCAATAAAGACGCCGGTATGATCGAACAGCAGCTTACTCAAAAGGATGCGGCGTCAGAAGAAAGTGCTGCGGCCCTGGATGCTAAGCGTCAGCGCATTGAAGAGCTGGAACGTGAAAACAGCGCGCTGCTTGTCAAGCAGTCCTCTGCCGTTGATACCAAGAAAATTCTGGAGCAGAAGATTCAATCGCTTGAAGAAAAGGTTCAAGAGCTGCAGGCGAAAAATGATCAGGCCATCAATGAGGTGAAATTGCCGCTTGTCAATCAAGTGGCCTTGCTGGAGAAAGAGGCCGAGCGTGAGCGTCAGTCTGCGCAGCAGCGCGCTGAAGAGGCCCGGCAGGCTTTGGTGAAGGAAACCGAACGCCTGAAACAGGAGTTGTCTTTAAAAGAGCAGCAGCTCAGTGAGCAGAACCGGATAACGGAGGCTTTGAAAGCTGACGTCGATAAATCGGAAAGCTCCAACCGCACCCTTCAGGCTGAAATCGACAAAGTGAATCAGGCGGCGGCAGAACAAAAACGGACGCAGGATGAGGAGGTCGCAGATTTACGTCAGAAGATGCAGCAGAGGATTTTGAATATGGCTTCTGAGATTGAGCTTCTGAAATCTTCGACAGACTCACGCATCGAACGTGTTCAGAAGCCCCTGGAAGATAAGCTGGCCCAGGTGGAAAAGGAAAAAAAGGCTCTGGAAGTCAAGGCAAAAGAGGATGTTGTTAGTAAAGAGAATGTATGGCAGCTCAAATTGCAGGACCAGGAAAAGAAGTACACCGATATGGAGGGGCGATTTACAACACAGAAGGTGCTGCTGTCAGATAAAGATAAGCAGATCACAGAATTCGGCAAGACCGTTCAATCTCTTCAGCAGGAACGAGATCAGCTGAAAGCAGCGATTGAGCAATTGAATAAAGAGACAGCCGCTTTGGATGCGCAAACGTCTAAAAAGATCGAGTCGGCGCAGGCGTCCTTGCTTGATAAAATGGAATCGCTGACGCGAAAGCTGACACAGACCGAAGAGGCTCTGCGTATAAAGGAAGAGCAGGCGAAGGTCTCGGAAAATGATGTCGCGACGCTGAAGAGCAGTTTTGAAAGAAATCAACAGTCGTTTGTGCAATCTCAATCCCGCACCCAGGAGCTTGAACAGCAAATCAAGAAACTGCAGGAGACGCAACAGCAGCGTATTGAGGCGGCGCGCGCGCCGTTAGAGAAAAACCTGCGGGACCTTGAGGCCAAACTTGCCGCGCAGAAAGAAACGTTAGAAAAAAAGCAGGCTGAGAGTCTTCGCCAAGAGCAGGACAAGGTTTTAGCCGCAGAGAAACAATCCGCCGACAAAGAACAAAAATTTGTTGAGCAGAAAGGGACGATCAGCAGTTTGCAGTCTCAATTCAACGAACAGAAAGCACAAGCGGATGGGCTGTCGAAGAAAAATCAAGAGCTTCAGCAGCGGCTGGAAGCTTCGCAGAAAGAAATTCAGGATTTGAAGGATTCCTATGGGGTTCAAACAGCGCAGCTGGAAGCACGTTCAAAGAGCGAACGGGAAACCGTTGCGCAAAAAGTGACCGATGCCAAGAAGCCGTTGGAAGAGAAGATCGCGCAGCTGCAGGAAAGTTTAAAGACGCAGGGCACACAGGTTCCGCAGCAGATTGCGGAGGCGAAGAAACCGCTGGAAGAGAAGATCGTAAAACTAGAAGGAGATCTAAAGGCGAAGGATGCGAATTTACCGCAGACTATCGCTGATGTTAAAAAGCCGTTGGAAGATAGAATTGCAAAACTTGAAAGCGATTTGAAGGCGAAGGACGCAAGTATTCCGCAAGTCGTCGCGGATGCGAAGAAACCGCTTGAGGATAAAATTGTTCAGCTTGAAGAGGGACTAAAGAGTGAGCGCGCCGGAGCAGGGCAAAAAGTGACTGACGCCAAGAAGCCGCTGGAAGAGAAGATCGTAAAACTAGAAGGAGATCTAAAGGCGAAGGATGCGAATTTACCGCAGACTATCGCTGATGTTAAAAAGCCGTTGGAAGATAGAATTGTAAAACTTGAAAGCGATTTGAAGGCGAAGGACGCAAATATTCCGCAAGTCGTCGCGGACGCGAAGAAACCGCTTGAGGATAAAATTGTTCAGCTTGAAGAGGGACTAAAGAGTGAGCGCGCCGGAGCAGCTGTTTTAAAAAATGAGAACACCGCTCTTTCTCAACAGATCAAAACGCTGCAGGACGAAGTTGCTCAGGTCCAAAGCCAGATTAAAAGTGTAGAGGGAGAGCGAAACGGACTTCAGGTTCAAGTTGAGCAGGCCAAACAGCAGCAGGCGAAAGAGATCGAGGGCCTTCAAGCCGGGCAAAAGGCCAAGGAACAACAGTGGAACGCGAAGCTAGAGCAGCAGAAAGCGCAACAGCAAAAGGAAGTGGAAGCCGCCCGAGTGCCGTTGCTGAATACAATTGAGCAGTTGAAGGCAGATCTGGCGAAACTAAAAGCAGACACAGAACGTCAGATGGCCGTGGCAAAACAGCCTTTGGAAAAGGAAATTTCGGATCTCAAACAAGCTCTTGCGAATGAGCAAAAGTCTTTTGAGGTTAAGCTTCTTCAGGGCAAAGAACCGCTGCAGGAGAAGATTTCCTTTTTGATCGGAGATATTCAAAAGATCAAAGATGGGATCCCCGGACAGATTGAGGCGTCCAGGAAGCCGCTGCTCGATGAGATCAGCACCGGTAAAAAAATGCTGGAGGAACAGGGTCGTCTGCATAGTGAGAGCATTCAGCAGTTGACGGATGAGCATCAGCGTGAATTCGAAAAGGCCAGCAAGCAGATCGCTGATCTTGAGCAACAGGTTCAACAGCAGGATCAAATTGCGAAAGCGCTGGAGGCGGAGAACAAAAAACTTTTAGTGCGTAGTGAGGATCTGACAAATGCGTTGGAGAGCGAAAAGACCGGCACCGCTCAGGCGCAAAAACAGGTCGAGGAGGTTAAGTCCTCTTTCGGGCCGCAATTAATTCAGGCCACGCAGCCGTTGGAAGAGGACATCCGCCGTCTGCAGAAAGAGTTGGAAAATCAGAAATCCAACGAAGCCCAGAATGTGGACAAGGCCAAGAAGCTTTTGGAAGAGAAGATCTCGGCGCTTGAAAAGACGATCGAGCAGCTTAAAAATGAGCTTCCTCAGAAAATCGCGCAGGCCCAGAGTGAATTGACTCAGAAAGTGAAAACGCTGGAGGAGGAAGCCGTCAAAAAAAATCAGGCGATCGGTGAGAAACAGCAGACGCTGGTTGCTTTACAAAAAGAAATTGACGGATTAGCGACGGCGCTGGCCGCCACACAGAAGGAAAATATTTTTGTGAATCAGGAAGTGGAACGGTTAAAGGTTGGAGAGGGGAAAGCGCAGGATGAATTGATGAAGCAGTTTTCTCAGGAAAAGGAAAAATCCGAAGAGAAGATCCGTTCATCGTATGAAATCATAGATCAGAAAGAGCGTCAGATCCGGGATGTTCAGACCGTCTTAAAAGAGAAGGATTCTAAAATTGAAACATTGACTCAGGAGAGTGAGGATCTGGCCAAAGATTATTTTGAGATCCTGGATCAAAATGTCGCGCTCAATGAACGCGTTAAAGAATTGGAAGAGTATATTGATAAACACAACGGACAGGAGTAATACGATTTTCAAAGATACGGAGTTCATGAAGCTGGCCATCGGGAAGGCTATTCTGGGAATTGATCAGGGCCAAACTCCGTTTGGGGCCTGTCTGGTGAAGGACGGCCGTCCGGTCGTCAGTGCGCATAACGTGGTATGGGCAACGACCGATATTACGGCACATGCTGAGATCAATGTGATCCGGCAGGCCTGCGCTCAGCTTCAGACCGTGGATCTGTCGGGCTGCACGATTTATTCGACATGTGAGCCATGCCCGATGTGTTTCAGCGCGATTCATTGGGCGAACATCGGCCGTATTGTTTATGGGGTCGCGATTTCCGATGCCAAGGCGGCCGGCTTTGATGAGTTGGAGATTTCGAACGGTCAGTTAAAAGATCTGGGAAGGGTTCCGATCCATATTGAGGGAGGAATCCTGAAAGATGAATGCATTGAACTTTTTGCGCGATGGCAGCTGCGTCCGGGCCATCAAGTTTACTAAAGAAGTGGAGACATGATGATGAAAAAATGGGCGATGATCATTCTTTGTTTGACATGCGGAGGATGTTCGGTCAATTACAATACAGTGGAGGTTCAGGAACCGGCTCCGATGGTGAGGAGGTTTATCGCGCTCGGCGATATCCGTAACGGTTTAAAGAGGAGTGACGTCAACAGCCTTTTGGGACAGCAGGTCATGATCGGTTATGAGCTGGTTGATCCGGAGAACCAGCAGTACAATCCGATCACGCAGAAAAACCCGTATAAAACCGAAGAGCACCGGCGGGGAGAAAAGACATATACAGTCGACTTTTATCTTCTGGGGATCGAGACAAGCGACGGTCAGGTTTCGGAAAAAGAATTGATCCCGATGATCTTTTATGACGATATTTTGGTCGGTCAGGGCTGGGAGTATTTCAACGCCAAAGTGAAATCTAAAAACGGATAAATGGTTGTGTGGTTTGATGCGTGTTTGTTTTCAGCGGTGAAAGCAGGCGCGGCGAATCATAGGATAAAAAAGACCACGGATACCCGTGGAGAGGATGTTGTGCTGTATAGTGAAGTTGCAAGCCAAATTTTTGTTCCCTTTCATGAACGCCGGCGTCCGATTGAATTCCAGGGCATTTTTCAGCAGTCTTCCGAGGTGATTGTTGAGATCGGTTTTGGGCAAGGAGAATTTTTGATCCAGCAGGTTTTGGATCAGCCGCAGTGTCATTACATCGGGATTGAGATGGATTGGGGCCGCATCCGCAAGACGTTTCAGCGCATTGCGTGTTTGGGCGAGGATGAGCGCCGCCTGATGTGCGAAAGGCTGAAGATTTTTCATATTGATGCGTGGATTTTTTTTGAACGTATGTGCTGCCCGCAGACGCTGGAGGAACTGGTCTGTCTTTTTCCGTGTCCCTGGCCGAAGGACCGGCATGAACATCACCGGTTGTTTTCGAATGAATTTTTATGCCTGTTAAACAGCCGTTTAAAAGACGGCAAGACATTAACGGTCGTCACCGATCATTGGCCGTACGCAGAGTGGATTCAAGAGCAACATCAGCAGCAAGAGACGGGGTTCGATCTCAGGACAGAAAAGGCCAATTCGCGTTTTGAAACAAAATTTGAGCGCAAATGGCGCGCGGCAGGGCAGGAAGTCTTTTGCCGGATGGAGTTTAAAAAGATTCGGCATCTGGAGATGCCTTTAAGGGAGGATCGTCCATTGAAAGCCTATTATCACCAGGAATTTGTTCCGGAACATTTTGTTCTCACTGATGAGAACGCGCCATACGCCGTGATCTTTAAGGATTTTTTGTATGATGACAAAGAAAAAAAAGGCATGGTTCAGGCCCTTGTTTCAGAGCGGCATCTTACTCAGCATGTCTTTATCGGGATTGTCAAGACAGAGAAGGGGTGGTGCGTGCTCAAGCTGGGAGGACAGCAGGTCATTCCGTCGGAAGGAGTGGCGCGTGCCATTGAAGTGGTTTCGCAGGCCGTTGAAGCCAGCAGCAGGAGGCCGCCGTTATGATGCGTTCGGGTTTTTATCGTTTTAAATATATGGCGGTCTGTTGTTTGGCCGTGGTATTTTTTGTGTCTGTCGCCGGAGACATGACTTTGGTCGAAGCCAAAAGCAGCAGTTCCGTTTCGGCGCGTGCGGCGATTTTTTCAAACAGCACGAAGGGCAAACGGTATTACGGCAAAAATGTTCAGATGAAAGTTTCTCCGGCCAGCACCACCAAGGTTATGACCGCGCTATTGGTTCTGGAAAAGCTTTCTTTGGACCAGGTGGTCACGGTCAGCAGCCGCGCCACACTTCCGCAGCCCACGAAATTGTATTTAAAGGCAGGGGAAAAATTCCGTGTGCGCGATCTTTTGTATGCGCTTCTTTTGAAATCTGCCAATGACGCCTCGGTTGTTTTGGCTGAAGCCGTGGCCGGATCGGAAGCGGAATTTGTTCAATTGATGAATAAGAGGGCCAAACAACTGGGGGCGAAGAACACCAGGTTTCAGAATTCTCATGGCCTTCCCAGCAAGGCTGAGCAGTATACCACGGCGTATGATATGTATCTGATTTTCCGGCAGGCCTTAAAGCATCCGTTTTTCCGTTCCGCGGTCAAACAAAAATACCGCACGATCCAATCTTTGGCAGGGCGAACGTTTCAATTGAAATCACACAATAAGATCTTGTTTCTCGACTGGAAACAGAAAATTTACGGAAAGACAGGTTATACCCGTTCGGCCCAGGCCTGTTTTGTCGGGTATTTTATGAAGGGGAAAGAGGTCTGTATTATTGCCGTCTTTGGCTGCACCCGGCGATGGGAGGATATTAAGTATATTGTTTCGCATTATGGGGGAGTTTCACTTTAGAAAGTTAAACGGATAAGGTTTGAATATTTCAGTTTTTTAAGTTAAAATATCTCAACATATTTCAAACACTGTTAAAAGGAAGGGACGAACATGAATAACCGTTTTATGACTATTGCAATCATTGTGTTGATTTCAGTCTTTGTGGCGGTCACACTGTTGGCGTATAAGGTCAATGAAGCTCTCTTGGCTCAGATCATTACTCAGCAGTCGGAGATCCTTAATATCCTGCATGCTGATAAGAGCAAAGGCGTGCAGGCCGGGCGCTTAGCTGTGTTGGAACAGAAAATTGATGGGATTGCGGCGTTTTTCAAAAACGCGCAGCCAACTCAGCCGGCAGCTCCGGAGCGGGAGGATTTGAGCAAAGTATATGCGATTCCGTTAGATGCGGCTGTTTTTAAGGGCAAGGCAGATGCGCCCATTACGATTGTGGGGTTTCTGGATCTGGAATGTCCCTTCAGTGCCCGTTTTCAGCCGATTTTTGATGCAGTGATTCAGGCCTATCCGGGGCAGGTTAGATATACGGTCAAACAGTTTCCGCTTTCCTTTCATAAAGAGGCCAAGCCTGCCGCCAAAGCGGTTCTGGCAGCCGGTGTACAGGGCAAGTATTTTGAGATGATGGATCTTATTTTAAAAAATAACCGAGGTTTAGGCCAAGAGAAATATGCGGAGCTCGCTCAAGAATTGGGTCTAAATGTCGCAAAATTTAAAAAAGACCTAGAGGATAATGATAAACTGTGGTCGGATTTGATTGATAAAGATACGCAGTTGGGATTGGCATCGGATGTGCGTGGAACTCCGACATTTTTTATACAGGGCAAAAAGACCATGGCCAGGACTTTTGAGGATGCAAAAAGAGAAATTGATGCGATCTTGTCCGCGCAGAAGTGATAGTTGATGAAAACGTAAGAGTTTTAGTCTAAAATAATAAATATTTACATTTTCGTTCTTTTCTGTTAATATTTAGCCTTTCATTTACCAGAATAGAATTGTATTTTAAGTGTTTTTTAAGGAGGATTTATGGCAAAGAAGGGCGGCAAAACATCAAAGTTTTATACGGAAACGCGTGGGCTCAAAGTCTCTGGCGGTCAAACAGTTAAAGCGGGAAGCGTTTTAACGCGTCAGGGTCATATATGGAGACCGGGAATTAATGTGATTGGTCCGATGCATTTAACATCCGTCTGCGATGGAGAAGTGTATTTTACCCGCAAAAAGAACCGTTATAACAAAGTTGTAACATGTATTAATGTTCGATCGGTTGAGTAAAAGTAAAAACCCTGCGTGAAAAGTGAAGGGTGAAAACGTGGGAAATTTCCGGGTTGATCTTTTAAAATAAGATCGGTTCGTCTTTTACCTTTTGCGTTTTCACGTTTATTATGTGCGGCATTATCGGCTATGTAGGGCAAAGACAAGCAACACCTATTCTGCTGAATGGTCTTCGGAAGCTTGAATACCGGGGATACGATTCAAGCGGGATAGGTGTTATTGATTTCAAGCGCCGAAATATCGTTGTGCGAAAAATGCCCGGCAAGATTTCCAGGCTGGCTGAATTGATCGAACGCCAGCCGGTTGCCCCGGCGCAGATCGGAATTTCACATACACGCTGGGCCACCCACGGCGCTCCCAACAAGACCAATGCCCATCCGCATTGGGACCAATCCAAAAAAATTCTGGTTGTTCATAACGGAATCATTGAAAATTACGAATCCATTAAGAAATTTCTGCAGTCCAAAGGCATCCGTTTTATTTCTGAAACGGACACCGAAGTCATCGCTCAGCTGATCGGTTTTCATTATAAGGGAAATTTTTTATCCGCGGTGCAACAGACGCTGACAAAACTAGAAGGGGCTTTCGCCTTAGGAATTTTATGCGAGGATGCGCCGGAGACGCTGATCACTGCCCGCGTAGGTTCTCCTTTGATCATCGGAGTGGGGCAGGAGGAATATTTTATTGCATCGGATGTGCCGGCCATTCTGGAAGAGACACGGAATATTATCTATTTAAAAGACGGCGAGATGGCCGTGATGCGTCCTGGCGGGATCGAGATGATGACGTTTAAAGGAAGGCCGGTCAAGGCAGTCATTGATAAAGTTAAATTCAGCGTCGATGCTGTAAAGAAGCAGGGGTTTCCGCATTTCATGCTCAAAGAAATTCATGAGCAGCCGGTTGTTTTGGAGGGGATGATTAAGAGCCGGATCAAAGGGAACCGCATCGAGCTGGAAGGGTCTTCATTTACCGATCATCAGCTTAAAAAAGTCCATAATATTGTGATCGTTGCCTGCGGAACGGCCTATCATGCCGGGATGATCGGGCGGTATGTGATCGAGCGGATCGCGGGAATTCCTGTGTCGGTGGATGCTGCCAGTGAGTTCCGTTATCGGGATCCGATCCTCAATGCGAAGACATTAGTGGTTGCCATCAGTCAGTCTGGCGAAACGGCCGACACCTTAGCGGCTGTGCGTGAGGCGCGCAAAAAAGGCGCGCGTGTGATATCGATCTGTAATGTGGTCGGTTCTTCTTTGGCGCGGGAATCCGATGGGGTTTTATACACGCACGCAGGCCCGGAGATTGGCGTGGCCTCAACCAAGGCGTATATCGCGCAGATCTCGATGCTGTATTTTCTGGCGCTGAAATTTGGATCCTTCACGGGCAAGATTCCTCTGGCCGAGCGTAAGCGCATCCTCGCGGCGTTTAAGCATATGCCGAAAATTTATGAGGACATTTTAAAGCATAAGGCGTCGGTCGCGAAGATCGCAAAAAAGAATTCTCATTTCGGGTGTTTTCTCTTTTTGGGACGGAACCTCAATTATCCTTCAGCGCTGGAAGGCGCGTTGAAACTAAAAGAAATTTCGTATATCCCGGCCGAAGGATATGCGGCCGGTGAAATGAAGCATGGCCCGATCGCGCTGATCGACGAATACCGCGCGGTTGTCTGTATCGCGCCTCAGTCCGAAACATATGACAAAATGATTTCCAACATGCAGGAGATCCGCGCGCGTAAGGGGAAAATTATCGCGATCGCGACCGAAGGCGACGAGTCGATCAAAAAGCATGCGCATCATGTCATGTATGTCCCTAAGACACATCATCTTTTAACTCCACTGGCGGTGGCGTTGCCGTTTCAGCTTTTCGCCTATTATGTCGCCGTTCAGCTCGGCTGCGATGTTGATCAACCGAGAAATTTAGCAAAATCAGTAACAGTGGAATAAAAAATGCTGTATATCGTTTCAACTCCCATTGGCAATTTGAAAGACATGACCTTCCGGGCGGTCGAGGTTTTGAAGGCGGTTGATTTGATCGCTTCCGAAGATACCCGTCACACCGGCATCCTTTTGAAACATTACGGCATTCAAACGCCGCAGACCAGTTATTTTGAGCACAGCAAGGCGAATAAAACAGAATTTTTGATCGGTCTTTTAAAACAAGGAAAGACGATCGCCCTGGTCTCGGATGCGGGCACGCCCGGCATCAGTGATCCGGGATACCGCCTGATCCGTTCAGCGCGTGATCATGGTATTGAGGTGACCGCTGTTCCCGGGGCCTGCGCGGCGGTTGCCGCGTTAAGTTTGTCGGGGTTTCCCACGGACAAATTTGTTTTTGAAGGATTTTTACCGCAGAAATCCGCCGGTCGTATCCGCCGGCTCACTGAACTTAAAAGTGAGACGCGCACGCTGATTCTGTATGAATCTCCGCATCGGCTGTTGAAGACGCTGGCCGATATCGCCGAGGTTTTAGAGAATCCGGATGTGATGGTCGGCCGTGAACTGACAAAGAAGTTTGAAGAGATCTATCAGGGCCGGGCCCGTTTGGCTCATGAGCATTTTTCCTCCCGCAAGACGAAAGGTGAGATCGTGATCTTGATCTCCCGCTTGGAAGTTTAAATTCAAAAAAGAGATTAGTATAAAGAAACGAACGCGGAGATCGTGCCGGTTTGGTTGCCGTTGGTGTTTGCGTTAAACGGTTGGAGCGCTTTTCCGAGAATCGTGCCTGAGTTGTCCTTATCAGAGGCTTTCATCGCGTGACCGGGAACCGACGAGGTGGTGAGCGCGTCACCTGGCATAATAGGCCCATTTTCAAGGCAGACTTTGACCGCGACCCGTCCTTTGAGGGCGACTGGAGGGGTGGTGCCTTTTTCAAAGCTGATCGTATCGGGGGTAAGCTCCATTTGTTCGCCTCTAAAAATGATGGCAGGTCCATTGGAGGCCACGCCCACGACATGGACATCATAGGCAACGGCGCTTTTTTTGAGTTGTCCGGGTGCGGCCTGATCCATCACCAGGACATCTCCGGCCGAGACTTCGGCGTCTGTTGTAAAAATTTCGGCAAGATCATAGCCGACGGTTCCTCCTGGGGTACTGATCGACAGGGGAGAGGGATTGGATACGCTCTCGATGTTTGTGAGAATTAAAGAAAACGGATAGTTCGGGTCGGCTGAGTTCGTTGATTCGATCCTGACATTTCCATCGACGTGTAACTTGGCCAGGGGGGCGGCGGTAAAGGGACCGATTCCGACATTTCCGGTCGCGATGATAAAAGTGTTGGGATCGGCAGCAATGAGTTCTGTGTCGCTGTGTCCCCAGATGAAGGTGTTGTCTCCGGAGGCGGTCATATTCCGCCCGCCGGCAAAGGAATGGACTCCGCTGGCGGTATTGGATTCCCCGCCGAGCACGGCAGAATAATGACCCGAGGCGGTGTTTGAAAGTCCGCCTCCTACAAACGAGTAGTCTCCTGAGGCCCTGTTGCCGTTACCACCAGCTATCGAAGAGTAATTCCCGCTGGCGGTATTGTTGCGTCCGCCGCCGATAAAGGCATGGTGGCCGGTCGCGTGGTTATTGCTGCCGCCGATGACCGTGGCATAACTGTTTTGATCATGGCTGGACGGTCCAAATCCGGCTTCGTTATTTTCCCCGCCGCCTATTAAACAATACGTACTGAGGATGGTATTGGATTGGCCTCCGCCGATGGTGCTTCCGTAGATGTCCTTATAGAGTGCTTTGCTGCTATTAAAGAACATAATGTGATTATTTTGGCCGCCATAGATGGTGTTGTAATAAAGCCCGTGGATCTGATTATTGCTTCCTCCGCCGATGAATGAATATTGGCTTGCCCCCAGGGTATTGCCGTCGGTGGTAATGCCGTTGATCGTGAGCGATGAGCCGTCTCCTCCTCCGCCGATGATCGTTGAATAATCCGGTGCCTGCGCCGGCCAGTAGCCTATGCCGGAGCCGTTTTGATAGGGGCTTTCTGAAATCAAGGCGTTGCCTTGTCCTCCGCCGATCAAAGAGCTTTCACTCAATTCGATTTTATTGTCGGTTCCGCCTATGATGGCATTGTATCCGGTCCCGCGGTCCAGGAGGTTCCCATGTCCGCCGCCGATCGCAGAATAGAGATAGCCTTCAATGATGTTTGTTTGGCCGCCGCCGATCAAACAGCCGCGGCAGTCAAAAGCGCGGATTTCGTTTGCTTCTCCTCCTAGAATGGTCTGATTGAACCCGGCAGAGTTGTTTAATTTATTGTTCTGTCCACCTACAATGGCAGAGTAATCTGCGCCGGTTATGGCATTGCTCGCTCCGCCTAAGATCGCATCGAAGGAAGTGCTGGCGCCATAGGTCGCATTGTTGAGGCCGAAGACAGTGGAATACAAGGGAATGTTTACATTATTCCACTGAGCTCCATCGACTCGGCCTGCGCGAAAAGTGGCCTGCTTGGGGGACCAGAATAAAACAGGTTGAGTGTTGAGGGACGGCAGATCTGAATAAAAGGCGTCTCCCACGGTGTGGGTGTCTTTTGCCAGAATTCCGCCGTCGTTTTCTAAAGAAAGTTTTAATTGCGGCGAATTTGTACCGATGCCGACTCTTTGATCCCACAAATCAGTATTATTCAGCGTGATCAAATCCCCGTTTTTCTTCCAAGCAGAAGACAGGGGAATCCAGGCCGCGCCGTCACAAAACTGGACTTGAAACGATGTATTCATGTAGAATTCACCTGTTTTGCAGGTACCTCCGATGGGCGTCGTCGGCAGAAGTTTTATGCGGTCAAAGGCTTCTTCAGGGGGAGGCAGATAGGTTCGAATGGTTAAGGAATTTGTCTGCGCAGCTGCTTGGGCCGGAATCATGACGGCCAGGATGCCTAAGATGAGAACGCACTTAAGCGGTTTCAAAAGGTGAAGACGCAAATTGTTAGATGTTTTTCTGATCATAGCTTTATCTCAGTGTTACGATCGCCTCAATGAGTCCTGTTGTTTGGCCTTCAGGGCCGCCTTCAAAAGATTCTAATGATTTTGCCACAATTGTATGGGCCGCCCCGTTGGAATGTTCTGCCCGCATGGCATGCCCCGGCAGTGACGATGAGGTCAAAAAGTCTCCTGCCTCAATGGCACCGTTTTCCAGGGTGACTTTGATGATAACCCGTCCGGCTAAAGCGATTGGCGGACGATCTCCCTTTTCAAATTTAATACCGCCGGGAGAAAACTGCATACGCGCGCCGTCCAATAAGGCGCCCGGCGAATGAGAGACAATTCCGATGACCCGCTTGTCATAAGGGGCGGCGCTTTTTAGAAGGAGGGAGTTGTCGCCGATCACCATAACATCGCCGGGTTCAACTGCTTCCGTTGAAAGAAAGCGTTCGGCCAGATCAAGCCCGATGGCTCCGGTGACAGTATTACGATTCATAGGAGATCCTTCTAAATCACGCGGAACAGTGATCGAGAGGCTGCCGGTGGATATTCTCATGTTGCCGTTCACATGCAATTTGTCATCAGGAGAGAGGGTCCCGATCCCGACCGCTCCTGTGGCGATAATAAAATTATTACTATAGGTGGAGGCGTTGGTGGAAATGTTTGTCAAGCTCGGATAATGTCCCCAGAGAAAGCCATTGTTGAAAACAACAGGGAAATTTAAATTTGTCCCTATTATCCAA
Source organism: Candidatus Omnitrophota bacterium (assembly GCA_038222225.1). Lineage (GTDB taxonomy): Bacteria > Omnitrophota > Gorgyraeia > Zapsychrales > JANLHA01 > JAKLFA01. Next base: position 23,271 of record JBBRHV010000012.1, on the reverse strand, counting down.
CCATAGGTCCCATTCGTGGTGACAAGTTCACTTCCGGTGGTGGTGTAAGAATGATCCCCAGTGCCGATGGTAATGTTTTTTCCGCCATGTATGGAGGCGGTGCCGGAGACGATAGAATTATGGTCCCCTCCCATGATTCCTGAATAAGAGAAGACGCCGGACAGAATTGAATTGTAAGATCCGCTTATAAAAGATGAGTATTCAGCCGTGGCGCTATTGGTGATGGTGTTGTTGGATCCGCCAACGATCGTAAGCGAGGATCCAGTTCCAGTGGTGTTGTTGTCGCCGCCGCCGATTGTGGCATATTTTCCGCTTGCCTCGTTATTTGCTCCGCCGCCAAATGTTTTGTATGGCGCGGTTTTTGTCAAACACCAATTCGAGTAGCCACCTCCGACCGTAGAATAGGAGGAGTAAAGTTGATTTGCGGCGCCAGAACCGATAAACGAATAGGCGGTCGGGGAGGTGTCGGTGCTTTGGCCGATGGTATTATCTTGGCCGCTGGCGATGACGTTATATCCTCCGTAAATGATGTTGATATGGCCGGAGCTAATGACATTGGCATCATCTTGCGCCGCTCCCATTGAATCATTGAAACCATGGATGGCGTTGTCCTGACCTGACCCGATAAAGGAATGCGAGGACAGCCCGTCGATATCGTTATTGGATCCGCTCAAGACGGTCAAGAAGTCGCCGGTGAGGTCGCAGTTTCCGCAGCCGCCGATAAAGCCATGATTTCCGGTGATCTGATTATTGTTTCCGGCGGCAATGATGCTGTATTGGGAGTCGTCAGCGATCGTATTGCTTTGGCCGGAGACGATGACAGAATAGTTGGCTCCGATTCTGATCACGTTAGATGCCCCGCTTAAGATGCCGCTCCCGAGGCCTGAGGAGAGGTTGTTGGAGCCGAGGGAAACAGAGAAATCTCCGATCTGGTAGTCCTGAGGTCCGTTGCTCCCAAAATAGCCGCTATTAAATTCTCCGACCCAAAGGGCGGCCTTTTTAGGGTACCAGATAAAATAAAGCCCGGGGTCTAAAAGGGGCATGCTTGCGAGGGATGCGTTGGCAGGATTGTATGTCCCTTGAGCAAAGATCCCGCCGTCATTTTCAAGCGAGAGTTTGAATGGAGGGGGGTTCGGGTCTGTCCCGATCCCGACCTTTTTATTTTCAGGGGTCAGGTTGTCCTGCAGGGAAATGATATTCCCGGACTGTTTCCATAGTCCTGAAAGAAGGCTCCAGGTTTTATTTGTGCCGTTATTCATACAAAAGTAGATACGGCTCTCTTTGTCCCGATTGACATAAATCGTCCCTTCAGCGCTGCAGTCTGAACCAAGACCCCCATCGAGTTCCGCGCGCGGGACAAAAAGGAGTTTCTGATATTCTGTTAACGGAGAGTTGTTATGGGTGTAAAGGGTGGTCTGGGCAAAGACCAGGCCTGGCAGCAGTAGCAGAACAAAAATTGTTAGAGAGATTTTTTTCATCATTTTTTATTGAAGAGTTATCATAATCAGGATAACTCCGGTATCAGTTGCATTTTCGGTTTCAGCTGTCTCAGGGAAAGATTCTAAAGCCTTTCCGATGACAGTTCCAAATGATTTGTCTCTGTCAGCCCGCATGGCGTGTCCGGCCAATGAAGATGTTGTGATCAGGTCCCCATAGGAAATCGGCCCGTTTTCCAAAGAGACTTTACAGAGCACCCGTCCGCTTAAGGCAACCGGTATTGAGTCGTTCTCTGAGGGCTGCCCACCGGCATTCATCTCGAAATGTTCACCGCTTAAAATCATGGCCGGGGCCAAGGAGGCGACGCCGATGGCCCGTTTGTCATAGGGTTGAGAGCTCCGGCGCAAGGTTATTGTGTCAGAGTCCGTATCAATGATGACGATGTCTCCGGCTTCTACTGTTTCTGAGGTTGGGAATCGTTCAGCCAGGTCATAGCCCAGGGTTCCGTCGATGCTTCTTAAAAGAGGGCTTTTGGCGGTTGCGATTGTAGAGGGATTGCTGATGGTCAGCGTGCCATCCACACGGATATTTCCGTCTCTGACATGTAGGCGTTCCGTGGGAGTTGATGTTCCGATCCCGACTTTTGCATTTAAGGAAGCGGGTAAAGAAGTGGTGGCATAAATAATAAAAGAGTCTGATGAATTGATTGTAACTGTGGCGGTGGAAGCGAACGCAAACGTATTATCAGAGGCGACAGTTAAGCTGGTTCCTCCTATGCCCAACGAATGATCTCCGGAGACTGTAATTTTAGTATTTCCGGGAATGACCGAAAAGTTGCCTGAAATTGTATTTTGGGTGCCTCCGCCGAGGAAGGAGCTCTGTCCTGTAATGGAATTGGAATTTCCAAAGGCAATGGCGCTGTCGGAAGCGGCGCTGTCAATGGTATTTTGGGAGCCTCCTCCGATCGAGGAGAAAGCGGCGTGGCTTTGATTTACAGCTCCGCCTCCGCAGGCTGCGTGATCTCCGTCGCATGTGATTTGTCGGCCTCCCAGGATGGTGCTGTATGCCCCGGTGGCAGAATTTCCGGCATAAGAGGCAGATTCTTCCCCGCCGCCCAGGACCGTGGCGTAGGTTGCGGCGGTGTTTTTGGATCCTCCGCCGATGACGGCGTAATCACCGCTTACAGCATTGGATTGGCCGCCTCCGATAAAGCCATAACGCCCTGAGAGAGAATTGCCTTGACCGCCGCCGAGCACTCCGTACTCTGAATTGAGCGTGTGTCCGCTTCCGCCTAAGGCGGTGAGGTAGGTGATTGTATCATAACTTTGAGCAGGGATAAGCCCTCCGCCGATGGAACTAAAGAGGCCTAGTTCAGTGACGGCTGAAGGATAGGCACCGCCTTCCCCTCCGATGACGGTGGTGGAATTTTTTCCGAGCATGTATCCTTTGCCGCCTCCTATAAATTCATACGAGGCGCCTGTTGCTGAGCAGTTTAACCCGGCGGCAACGTCTCCTCCCAGATGATGGGATTCGCCGCCTCCGATCGCAAGGGCTTGTTTGCCGAAATTGATTTGATTGCTTTTGCCTCCCACGATCGTTGAATAAGGGCCGCAGGAGGATGATTCTCCGGTCCGATTGTTTTCCCCGGAAGCTACGACAGACCCGATTGCTGAGGCAAGGGTATTGTTTCCGAATGCTACAGAATAGTTCCCAACAAGGTCGGGATCCCAGGAGGTTTTCGTGGACGCATTGATGGACTGATAAGTGACTGTTCCTGCCCGCAGGGCGGATTTTTTCGGCCACCAAATGAAATACGCGCCTTCCGAGAGGATGTTATAATTGGCGGCGCTAGAGTCGTTGAAGGCGCCTCTGGCAAAGATGCCGGAGTTGTTTTCCAGGGTCAGTTTAAATTCCGGAGTGTCGGTGCCGATCCCGACTTTTTTGGCTTCGGGAGATGCTTGATCAGCGAGTATGATGAGGGGAACGGAGGTTTCGTTATTTTCAACCCAGGCTCCGGAGAGGGCCCCCCATTTGCCTAAAGGTGTCGTTGTTCCGACATCACGGCAGTAAAAGAGGCTGTTTCCTTGATCTTTGTTGTTGTATAAGGTTCCGATAATACAGGGATTGTCTGTTTGTTCATCAATCGGCACAAGGCGAAAGCGCTGGTAAGTATTTTCAGGAACGGGATAATATCCAGTGATGGCCAGGTTGCTGGCTAATAGCGGGCTCGCCATTAAAGAAATTAAAATAACTATAAGTATAATGCGGTTCATAGATATTATGAGTATAATGGAGAAAATTCCTTACTTCAATGCAGATTCTTTTTATTTGGGAAGCGCTTCCTTGAGAGGGTGCGTCAGGTCATTTAACTTGACAGACTCCCCTTAAAGTGTTATATTTGCAGCAATACACAACCTTTAAAGCGGTCCTGTGAGGCCGTAAAGGATCAGATGAGATTGAATATTTTAAAAATTTTCAGCTTATTATGTATGGGTGCTCGCTTTCGTTCTGAGGAAGCGGGCCTTTTTTTTGCCTGCAGGCAGGCCGAAGCGGAATGAACAAAGGAGACAGACTGTGATACCGGTTTCTAAAATCATGGACCAGGAGCTTGTTCGGAGGGCGATCATACGCATTGCCCATGAAATCCTAGAAAAAAACAGAGGCACTGAGAATTTGTGTTTGGTCGGTATCCGCACCCGCGGGGCAGTATTGGCGGAGCGTATCCAGAAAGCGGTGGCGGAGATCGAAGGCGTGGAACTGCTCAGGGGGATCTTGGACATTACTCTTTACCGTGATGATCTGACCAGGATCGCGAATCAGCCGATCGTGCATGAGACCTGTGTGGATTTTGATATTACCGACAAGCGCATTGTGCTGGTGGATGATGTGCTTTTTACGGGGCGGACGATCCGCGCGGCGTTGGATGCGCTCATTGACTTCGGCCGGCCCGAGTGTATTCAGCTGGCGGTCCTGATTGACCGGGGTCATCGCGAGCTTCCGATCCGCGCTGATTATGTGGGGAAAAATGTTCCGACGGCGATGAACCAGGACGTGAAGGTCCTCCTTGCGGAAACAGATCACGAGCCGGACCAGGTGGTCGTGGTAGAAAGGGAGGGAGCATGATGAAATGGACAAAACATGATCTGTTTGATCTGCAGAACCTCTCCAAGGCCGAGATTGAGTTGATTTTAGAAACGGCGAAATCATTTAAGGAAGTTTCGACGCGTGATGTGAAAAAAGTTCCGGCTTTGCGCGGCAAGACAGTTGTGATGCTTTTTTTTGAGCCCTCCACACGGACACGGATTTCATTTGAGCTGGCGGCCAAACGGTTGTCGGCGGACACCTTGAATATTTCCTCAAGCGCAAGTTCTTTATCCAAAGGGGAGTCGGTCCTGGATACGGCTCTTAACATCGAGGCCATGAATGTGGATATGATCGTGGTGCGGCATAAGTCCGCCGGTGTTCCTAAAATTTTGGCGGATCATTTGAGCTCTTCGATCATCAATGCCGGCGACGGCTGCCGGGCGCATCCGACGCAGGCGTTGCTGGACATGTTTACGATTCAGGAGAAATTGGGGCATATTGAAGGCTTAAAGGTCGGGATTATCGGCGATATTCTGCACTCGCGGGTGGCCCGTTCGAATATTGTGGGCTTAACAAAGATGGGGGCGCAGGTCACGGTGTGCGGTCCTGCCACCTTGATTCCCGTCGGGATCGAACAGATGGGCGCGCGTAAAACGTACTGTGTGGATGATGTGGTGGCGGAAAGCGATGTTCTGATGTTCTTGCGGCTTCAGCGCGAACGGCAGGAAGAACAGTTTTTGCCTTCGATCCGGGAGTACGCGAAAGTTTTTGGCGTGGGTCCGGAACGGCTGAAGAAGGCAAAGAAAAATGTCGTTATTATGCATCCTGGTCCGACGAATCGGGGCGTGGAATTGACCGCGGAGGTGGCGGATGATCCGCGTTCGGTGATTCTGGATCAGGTCACCAACGGAGTGGCGGTGCGCATGGCGGTGCTGTATTTGCTGGCGGGAACGCAGAAATAGCGTAAAGCGCGAATGAGCACGCAATGTGCGAAGGAGTGGCGAGACTAGTGGGAGTCCCGAGTTTGTCGAGGGATAGAGCGTAGAGGGCGGAAGAGTGAAAATGGAAAGCCGGGATAGAAGCGCGTTGAAATAAATAGAAACGGCAGGATTTGAAAAGCAGCCGGACGAGGTGAATTAAATTTTTTTTTGGTTTTTGCGGTTTGTCTGGAATTTGAGATGTGTTTATTGGGGATTTTTAGTTCAATGCATGTCTAAAGGTTCTTATAGATTTTAAATTTTAACGGGAGTTTATTATGTCACTACTGATTAAAAATGCGGTGATTGTTAATGCCGACGGTGAACAGGCGGACCCTCAGGATATTCTGATCAAGGCCGGCGTGATCGAGCGGATCGGGAAGAATCTTCCTGCCAATGGGACAAAGACCATTGATGCCGCGGGTAAAAAAGTTTTGCCGGGGCTCATTGATCTTCACTGCCATTTGCGCGAGCCCGGGCAGGAACACAAAGAAACGATCGAGACCGGTTGCCGGGCTGCGGTGAAAGGCGGATTTACCTCGTTGTTCTGTATGCCCAACACGCGGCCGCCCATTGACAACGGGATGATCGTGGAGGGAGTGATCAAGGAGGCAAAACGCGTCGGGCTGGCCAACGTGTATCCGGTCGGCGCGATTTCCAAGGGTCAGAACAGTCAGGAAATGGTGGACATGTACGAAATGAAAAACGCCGGGTGTTTGGCGCTTTCCGACGATGGGAAGGCGGTCAACAACAGCCAGCTGATGCTTCTGGCCATGAAATACGCGGACATGGTCGGCCTTCTTTTGATGGAACACTGTCAGGATTCGCTGATCAGCGGAAAAGGCGTGATGAATGAGGGTTTAAATTCCAGCATCTTGGGGATGCGCGGGGATCCCGGAGTTTCAGAGAGCGTGATTGTCGGGCGGGATATTGAGCTGGCGAACTACACGCAAAGCCGGATCCATTTGTCGCACATCAGCCTGAAGCGCAGCTGCGAACTGATCCGTTTTGCCAAAGCTCAGGGCATCCGGGTCACGGCTGAGGCCTGCCCGCACCATTTCACATTGACGGATGACGCGGTCAAAAGTTTTGACCCTAATACCAAGGTCAATCCGCCGCTGCGCAGCGCTGAGGATGTTCAGGCGATCAAAGAGGCGCTGGCTGACGGAACGCTGGATTGCATTACAACCGACCACGCCCCGCACACGCTGGAAGACAAGGAAGAGGGTTTTGACAATGCGCCTTTTGGGATCTCTGGATTCGAGACAGCCTTTGGTTTGTGCATGACTTATTTAGTTCACACAAAGGTTTTGACTTTAGTCGGGTTAGTAGATAAAATGTGCAAATCTCCTGCGCGCATTGCCGGTCTTGAAAATAAGGGAAAGATCGCTGAGGGTGCCGATGCTGACCTGGTGATCGTAGACGCAGAGGCGGAGTGGGAAGTTCGCAAAGAGGATTTTGTTTCCAAGGGAAAGAATTCTCCGTTCTTTGGCTTAAAATTGCGCGGTCGTGTTGAAACAACGGTCTGCGCAGGCAAAGTGGTTTATGAAAAATGAGTACAGAAAACGGAATACAGAGCACGGAAGATAAAACGTTTGGTCTTGTCCGTGATCCGTTTTCAGTTTTCCGTTTTCCCAGTTTTGGCCCGGTCCTTCGATGCGCCCAGGACAGTGGCCATTCATTCTGGAAAAATATTTGATTGAAAAAGGCCCCGTAGCTTAATGGATAGAGTCCAGGATTCCGGTTCCTGTGGTTCGGGTTCGATTCCCGACGGGGCCTCCAGATTTAGAGCGCGACTAACGGGAGTCCCGAGCTTGTCGGGGGATAAAGCGCGACCAGCGGGAGTCCTGCGGATAGAGCGTAGAGGGCAAGAAAAGGGTAAAAAGAGCTGAGATTTTCACGAAATACGATTTTTAGGTAAAGTGGGGCATTTTTTTCACAAAAGCTGAAAAACTGACAGAAGCGGTGGATTGATTAACGATAGATTAGGGATATTTTTGCCTTCAAATGGAAAATAAGCAAAAGACAACAATTTCAGTTATTGGTGGTCATGATTCTACGCAGGAGGTGGAGTGCTTAGCCCATGATGTTGGGGTAATTATTGCGAAAATGGGTTGTATTTTAGTATGCGGTGGGCTTTCCGGAGTCATGGAGGCGGCCTGTAAAGGCGCAAAAAGCGCCGGAGGCACGACCGTTGGCCTTCTTCCGGGAAAATCCAAGGCTGATGCCAATCCTTATGTGGACATTGCCTTACCGACAACCATTGGATTTGCCCGCAATGCTATGGTGGCCGCCTCTGCGGATGTTGTGATCGCCTTACCGGGAAGTTACGGCACCAGCTGCGAAATTTCTTATGCCTTTGTTTACAAACGGCCAGTCATTGATTTGGGCGGCTGGAATATGCCCGGGATGGTAAAAGTGGCCAATCTTAAAGAGCTGCCGGAAGCTGTGCAGCGATGTCTCGCTCAGCTGAAAGGCGCTCAAAAGGAAACAGCTTGAGTGTTGATTTGATTATGCCGGAACTTCCTGAGGTTGAAACAATTTGCCGTGATCTTAACGCGGCGCTGCTGAATCAAACAATTGAGCGGGTTGAGGTTTTAGACCCGCGCGTCATCCGGTTGCTGAGCCAGGATGGTTTGAAAAACGCCTTAACCGCAAACACATTCAAAAAAATATTTCGCCGAGGAAAGGCGCTGATCTTTGAATTAGGTCAGGGACCCTACACGTTGGTCGTTCAGCCGATGATGACCGGGCAGCTTATTGTTTCCCAACAGAGGGCGTATCCGCCGGCCTGCCGGATCGCGCTGATCTTTTTGAATGGGCAACGGCTTTATTATAATGACCAAAGGGTTTTCGGCCGATGGCAGCTGGTGCAAAATTTAAATGAAATCAATCATGTGCGGACCATGGGGCCTGAACCGTTGGCTCGCAGTTTTACACAGCGCCTTCTGAGCGAAAAGCTGAAGAAGCATCACCGGCCCATTAAGCCGCTTTTGATGGAGCCTTCATTTATCGCCGGCATCGGAAACATCTATGCCTCAGAGATTCTGTTTGAGGCGCAGATTGACCCGCGTCGGCCGGCGGATTCACTTAATGCCCAAGAGGCAGGGCGGCTTTTTCATTCGATCCAGTCTGTATTAAGAGAAGCGGTTCGTCTGCGGGGATCATCGGTAAACACCTATGTCGATGGGAAAGGCGAAAAAGGAACCTTTATGACGCGCATTCGGGTTTACCAGCAGGACGGCAAGCCTTGTTCGCAATGCGGCGGTGAAATTCAGAAAATCGTTCAGGCTCAGCGCAGCACATTTATGTGTTTAAATTGTCAACAGTGATGAATCTATGAAAAATTTGCAAGGACAATATCAGGTCAAGATCAATCAGGACTTAAGTCCGAAGTTCAAGCATTTGGTTTTGGACGCGCCGGATCTGGCGCCTTTGGTTCAGCCGGGGCAGTTCATGAATGTTCGAGTCAACGCCGGGACGGAACCGCTTCTGCGCCGGCCCTTCAGCGTGTACCGCGCCTTAAACGGTGAGGTTGAATTTTTTTACGAAGTCTTGGGCCGCGGAACTCAGATCTTGTCGCAAAAAAAGTCCGGTGATGTTTTGGATGTCTTGGGCCCTTTGGGAACGCCGTTCCATCTTCCGCCGGAAGGGATCGAGCATGTGATCATGATCGCCGGAGGCATCGGTGTGGCGCCGTTTCAGATCTTAACGGACGAGCTGGAAAAGCATGAAGGTTTGGAGATGACTTTGCTCTATGGGGCGCGAACCTTCGAGCGCACGTTTAATATGGACGATCTCAAGCGTAACCGTTGTCATGTGATGGTGACCACCGAGGACGGCAGTGTCGGAAAAAAGGGCAGGGTCTCACATTTGTTTTCCGATATCAACTGGGATCCGAATACGACCTGGATCTATGCCTGCGGGCCAACGGCGATGATGGCCGCGGTGCAGCAGTTTGCCCGTCAGCAAGGCATCAAGGGCGAGGTCTCCTGCGAGTCCGTCATGGCCTGCGGGATCGGGGCCTGTTTGGGATGCGTGGTCCGTACGGTTGACGGGTATAAGACTGTCTGTCATGATGGTCCGGTGTTTGGTTTGCATGAGGTTATTTTTTAAAAAGGATGGAACGATGCCTTTTTGGTATTTAATCGTGGGGCTTATCGCCGGATTTATGAGCGGGTTTTTGGGGATCGGCGGAGCGAGTATTATGATTCCGCTATTTACGGTCTTTTTCGGCTTGAGTCAGCATAACGCGCAAGGGACATCCCTGGCAGCGATGCTGGCGCCGGTGTTTATCCTGGCGGTTTTGAAATATTATCATGAAGGGCACGTCAATGTTCAGATGGCCGTGCTGGTGGCGATCGGCTTAACAGTCGGAGGTCTGGTGGGCGCGCAGTATGCCCAGGTCACGCCGGACGCGGCATTAAAGAAGGTGTTCGGGATCTACATGATTGTCATTGGAATTAAGATGGTGTTTTTTAAATGAGTGCATAGTTGTTTTAACTTCGCAGATCCCAACCTACGAAGTTGGAACTTACGAGATTGCTGTGGTTTTGAAAAGCGAGGAGGACAAAAATGAGAATGCTGACGTGGATTTTAGTTGCAGCATTCATAATGTTCTCAAGGAGTAGTGCTTTCGCGAACAGTAAAATAAAAATTGAATACGATGTTGATTCGCGAGGCGGGATTTATTTTACGGATTTAAAAGAAAAGCCGATTCGATTTGTTCAGCTTTTGGAATTTATCAATCGCCAGAAAGATTTGGGAAAATTCACTTTAATATCGCGAAGAGATGTTGGAAAGCTCAAAAGCAGAAATCCCGTCTTTAAGGAAACGTATGAACTCAGCGTTAAGGCCTTTCATGACGAATTTGTTTTTGAAAACCTCAATGTTCGCTCGGTGTGTGACGGAGGATATCAAGGGCATATTTATAATCAAGGTGGCGTGGATGCTGAGATAGCCATGGACAACGACACATATGTATTAGGAGAAGAGATCGAAATAGGGCTTTTGAACACGTCGCAGACAACAAAACAACATTTTTTAATATCTGTAGAAAAACAGATCGACGGAAATTGGAGTGAGGTCTTATTTGATATAACCTGCGGCTGCAGGTTTGATTGTTTGAAAGAGGATGCGTCGGTCGAACCTGGGGAGAAGAAGGTTCTGCTTTGGGATCAGGAGGGTCAAACGTGGACTGAAGAAGGAGTTTCCATGGGTTGTGCCAAAACTTCTGGTAAGTACAGATTTAAAGTCATGATTTGGAAGGCGATTCCGGAAGAGTGCTTGTACTATAATGATATAGTATATTCTAGAGAATTTTTAATAAATGGAGAACACAATAACAAGTAAGGCTTGGATTTTCCTTTGTGCTGAATGATGATGAATCTAAAAGTCAAAATTGCTAATGTTGAATTTCAGAACCCGCTGACAGTCGCCAGCGGAACCTTCTGGTATCAGCCCGAATATTATTCAGATGATGAGATGCGGAAATTTGGCGCCATTATTCCGAAGACCGTGACCTTGCACGCCCAGGAAGGAAATCCGCCGCCGCGCGTAGCCGAAACCCCTTCCGGAATGCTCAATGCGATCGGTATTGAAAACGGCGGTATTGATGATTTTATTACTAACAAGCTTCCCGGTTTGGTGCGCACAGGAGTGCCGGTCATACCCAGCATCCTCGGCCATGATGAAAAGGAGTTTGTTGAATTGGCCCAGCGCTTCAGCGGCCTGGAGGGGGTGGTTGCCCTTGAGGTCAATCTGTCCTGTCCGAACCTGCGTAAAAAAGTTTTGATTGCTCAGGATGCGGAGCTCACACGCCACACGATCCAAAAAATTAAAAAAGCCACCAAACTTCCGGTTATTGCCAAGCTGACTCCCAACGTCACGGATATCAAACTGATCGCCCGCGCAGCTCAGGACGGCGGCGCGGATGCCTTAAGTTTGATCAACACACTTTCAGCCATGGCCATTGATATTAAAAAGCGAAAACCGGTCCTCGGCAATATCAGCGGAGGCTTGAGCGGACCGGCGATCAGGCCAGTTGCGGTGCGCATGGTCTATGAGGCTTTTAAAACGGTGAAGATCCCGATCATCGGAATGGGTGGGATCGTTGATGCCCGTGACGCGTTGGAATTTATTATGGCAGGCGCGACGATGGTGGCGGTGGGGACTATGAATTTCGTGGATCCCTTGGCGCCGTTTAAGGTGATCGAGGGTCTTGAAGAGTATTTGAAGGCGAACGGGATTGACGACATTCGTGATTTGATCGGAATCGCACATAAGTGAACTGAGGCACTGAGACGCTAGGATGCAGAAAGATAGGAGAAGGAAGAGGGGATGGCGGAGAACGGTTTGGAAATATAATGGAAATATGGTTGAAACACGTTGAAATAAACAGGAATAACGAGATGCGAAAATCTGAAAGGATTGATAAGAGACGGATTGTGTAAGTTGATTTTTTAGTTTTATGTGTTTCGTTTTTTGATGTTTCGAGTATGTCGATTTTTTTAGTGCCTTAGTGACTTTATTATCGAAGGGATTATAAATGAAAACTCCAAAACCGCAATTGATCGTAGCGCTGGATGTGGACAGTCTGGCCGAGCTTCAGGAGTTGGTTGATGGGATCGGCGACGCGGTTCAGATCTATAAAGTCGGCAGCCAGATCTTCACGGCCTGCGGTCCCGCGGCTGCCCGATTTTTGATGGCACGCGGCAAGCAGGTATTTTTGGATCTAAAGTTTCACGATATTCCCAACACAGTGGCCAGCTCGGTTGCCAATGCGGTAAGTTTAAGCAAAGCGGTCGGTCGCAGCAGCTTGACGCCCGGCGGAGAAGAAGTGAAAATGGGAACCCTTCTGATGTACACGATACACACCTCTGGAGGGGAAGAAATGATGAAGGCGGCCGCCCTTTCAGCTGCCCAAACAGCGGAAGCGCTCAAGATTCCTAGACCTTTAACGGTCGGGGTAACGGTTTTGACATCTCAAGGCAAAGATCCGAAGGCGGCGGGGTTGACAGGGGGAGCCGGCAGCGATACTATATTGACCTTAGTCTTGAAGCGTGCCGAAGCAGCCAAACGCGCCGGACTGGATGGAGTTGTGTCTTCCTGCGAAGAGGCTCCGGTGATCCGAAAAGAGTTTGGAAAAGATTTTATTATTGTCACGCCCGGTATCCGTCCGGCTGGGGCTGATGCCGGAGACCAAAAACGGGTGGCCACGCCGGCCTTGGCAGTGAAAAGTGGCAGCAACTTTTTAGTCGTAGGACGGCCGATCGTTCAGGCGCCTGATCCGCAACAGGCTGCGTTAAAGATTTTGGAGGAAATCCATAAAGGCAACTCATAGTGAACAATTAAGAATGAAGAGTTTTAGGGCGCACTTTCGTGCGCTGTCTGGTTCTTTTTTATCCGGAGGCGCAGAAGACCCCGGGCTTACCCGGGGGTATCTCTATCTGCCTAAAGAGAGCCTTAGCGGAGGATAGTCTGTTGATACAGGATGCCTATCGGGTTTTACTTAAGGTCGCGAAGCGACACATCAATTATTCACTAGTATCTGTTAGTTGTTAACTGGTACGCTTAATAGCTAAAAATAAGATTTGAGGAGAACGTTATGACTCAGAATATTCAGGATCTCATTAATAAAATTAAGACCGAAGGCGTCGAGGTTTCCAATAAGCACGCGCAAGAGGTTCAAGGGCAGGCCAAGGCGCAAGCTGAACAGATCGTGGCGCAGGCTAAAGCGCAGGCTGGTCAGATCGTGGCGCAGGCTAAGGAGCAGCTTAAAAAGCAGGAAGAAGCGACCCGCGCGACATTGAAGCAGGCCGCCCGCGATACAGTGCTTTCTCTCCGGCAGGAGATCGAGAAGTTTTTAAAGCGCATCGTCTCGGCGCAGGTCAAGGATGGTTTGAAGGCTGAACAGATGGCCGGCCTGCTGACGGCGGTGGTCACGGCTTATGTCACAAAAAATCCGGGGACCGAAGATGTCCGCGTGTCTTTGCCGGAGCAGGATGTGAAGGCTTTTTCTGGAGGGGCGATTAAAAAGTTGCAGGATCAGCTGAAAGTTTCGATCACGCTGGAGGCTGCCGATCATGTTGCGGCAGGATTTTTGATCAGTTTTGACGGCGGGAAATCCAGTTTTGATTTTTCCGATGAGAGCTTGACTGAGTATATGAGCGCTTTTGTGAATAACGAGATCGCCAACCTTTTGAAAGAAACCGACAAGTCATGAGCTCCTCGTATTATTATTTTGCCGCAACTCTGCCTACATTGCATTTTAACGGAAGCACGCCGTTTTCGCTGGACGTTTTCCGCTCTGATTGCCAGCGTCTGTTAAGGCAGGAGGACTATGAAGATGTCGAACGTGTTTTGGGGCTGCGTTTCGATCGGCCCCGTAACGGTCTTGTGATCGAATGGCAGACGTTTATCCGTCAGATACAGGTTGAGGTTGCCTGGCATCGATTATCCCACGAGGGAGCGGGGGCGGCACTGAATTTTGAGCGGGGGTTTGACCCGGACGTGGTGGATATTATTAATCAGGCTTTTAAGGAAGAGGATTTGTTTGAGGCGGAAAAAATGGTGATGCGGCTGCAATGGGACCGGCTGGAGCGGATGGCCTTGAATCATTTTTTTGATTTTGAATTTATTTTGATCTATGCGGAGAAATTAAAGATGTTGGAGCGTATATCTGTCTGCGTATCTGAGCAGGGAAAGCAGCTCTTCGATAAGATTGAGCAGAACGCGATGAAATTGAAAGACGAAAAGATTAGGATGTTTCAATAATATTTGAAGGTTAAAGGAGCGCATTGTGAGTGATAAACGTGTGGGTTCTGTTGCCGGGATCAACGGAAACATGGTTGCCGTAAATTTTGAAGACCGCGTCATGCAGAACGAAGTGGCCTATATTCATCGGGGGGAAGAACGCTTAAAAGCTGAAGTCATCCGCGTGCGTGGTAAAAGGGCTGACCTGCAGGTCTTTGAGGATACCAGCGGGGTCAAGATCAACGATCCTGTGGAATTCAGCGGTGAACTCTTGAGCGTTGAGTTGGGGCCGGGTCTTTTGACCCAGGTCTACGACGGTCTGCAGAACCCCCTTCCTGAACTGGCCAAGCAGCAGGGGTTCTTTTTAAAACGCGGAGTTTATTTATCGGCATTGAGTTTTGAGGCGCAGTGGGAATTTACGCCTCTCGCCAAACCCGGCGATAAGGTGCGTTCGGGTGATAAGCTCGGAAGCGTTCCCGAGGGGATTTTTGAGCATTGGATCATGGTGCCGTTCCGTTTTCAGGAAGACGTGATGGAGGTGGTGGAGGTTTTGCCCAAAGGCAAATATAAAATTCAGGACGCGGTTGCCAGAGTCAAAGATTCCTCCGGTAAGGTGCATGAGGTAACGATGTATCAGACATGGCCGGTGAAGGTTCCGATCAAGGCGTATGCGCAGAAATTAAAACCGGTGGATCCGTTGGTGACTAAAATCCGTATCATTGATACGCTGGTGCCGGTGGCTCTCGGCGGGACATTTTGCACACCGGGTCCATTCGGGGCCGGTAAAACGGTTCTGCAGCATTTGTTGAGCCGTCATGCCGAAGTGGATATTGTCGTTATTGCCGCCTGCGGTGAGCGGGCCGGTGAGGTGGTTGAAGTCTTGAGAGAATTTCCCGAATTACATGATCCGCGTACCGGAAAGACCCTGATGGAACGCACGATCATCATTTGCAATACCAGTTCCATGCCGGTGGCTGCGCGGGAGTCGTCGGTGTATACCGCGGTGACTCTGGCTGAATATTACCGTCAGATGGGATTAAATGTTCTGTTGCTGGCTGATTCCACATCGCGCTGGGCTCAGGCCATGCGCGAGATGTCCGGTCGACTCGAAGAAATTCCGGGAGAGGAGGCTTTTCCGGCCTATCTGGAATCACGCATTGCATCATTTTACGAAAGGGCGGGGCTTGTTCAGCTGCGCAACGGCAAGACCGGTTCTGTCACGATCGGAGGAAGCGTTTCTCCGGCCGGCGGGAATTTTGAGGAACCGGTGACGCAGGGAACCTTAAAGGTTGTTGGTGCGTTTCATGGGTTATCGCGTGCCCGTTCAGATGCCCGGCGTTATCCGGCGGTCGATCCTTTGGATAGCTGGAGCAAATATATCAGTTTTGTGGATGGCGGAAAGATCCAGAAGGCCGTCAATATCCTGCGTAAAGGAAGCAATATTGGCCAGATGATGAAGGTTGTTGGCGAGGAAGGCACCTCAATGGAAGATTTTATTATCTATTTGAAGGCTGAATTTTTTGATGCTGTCTATTTGCAACAGAACGCTTTTGACAAGGTCGATGAGTATACGCCGAAAGAACGTCAGGTGTATGTTTTTGACCGGATCGAGCGAATTCTGGATACAGAGTTTACATTTAAAAATAAAGATGATGCCCGCCGGTATTTTCTCGACCTGCGGCAACGATTTATTAATTGGAATACCGCTGCGTTTGAAAGCGAAGAGTTTCAACAGATGGAACAGGGCATCTTTGAAAAAGTCAATGAGGCCAACGAACAGATAACAACGAACAGATAACAATTATTGCACGCGCCTACGCGCGCCAAAGCTCCCGAAGGGAGCACAATAATTGTTAGTTGTTCGCTGTTAATTGTTCATTGCTATACAAAAGGATACAGCATGCAAAAAGTATATAACGAAATCATTCAGATCGCAGGTGACGTCATTACGGTGGAGGCTGAGGGCGTGGCCTACCGTGAATTGGCTGAAGTTAAGATCGCTCAGGGGGTATCGCTGGCGCAGGTCATTCGTATGGACGGGCAGAAAGTCGCGCTGCAGGTGCTGGCCGGAAGCCGCGGGATTTCGACGGATGACAAGGTCAGGTTCTTAAAACGCCCGATGCAGGTTTCGATCAGCGAAAATTTGCTGGGCCGTGTTTTTGACGGAAGCGGACAACCTCGGGATAATGGGCCGGCATTAAAAGAGAACATGATCGACATCGGCGGGCCGTCGGTCAATCCGGCCAAACGTATTATTCCCAGGAATATGGTGCGAACCGGGATCCCGATGATTGATGTTTTTAATACGCTGGTTGAGTCGCAGAAGCTGCCGATTTTTTCTATTGCCGGGGAACCGTATAATCCGCTTTTGGCGCGCATTGCCATGCAGGCTGAGGTGGATCTGATCATTTTGGGCGGCATGGGGCTGAAGTATGATGACTACCTTTATTTTAAGGAGACCTTTGAGGAGCATGGGGCATTGTCGCGCTCGATTCTTTTTATTCATACCGCCTCTGATCCGACGGTTGAGTGCTTGCTGGTTCCGGATATGTGTTTGGCGGTGGCTGAGCAGTTTGCTTTGCAGGGAAAACGGGTGTTGGTTCTTTTGACGGACATGACCAATTTTGCGGATGCCATGAAAGAGATCGCTATTACCATGGAACAGATCCCGTCGAATCGCGGCTATCCGGGAGATCTGTACAGTCAGCTGGCAGCCCGCTATGAAAAGGCCGTGGACTTTGACGGCGCCGGATCGATCACGATTTTGGCAGTGACCACCATGCCGGGAGATGATGTCACGCATCCGGTGCCGGATAATACCGGCTATATTACTGAGGGACAGTTTTATCTTAAAGGGGGGCATATCGAGCCGTTTGGAAGTTTAAGCCGTTTGAAGCAGCAGGTAAACGGCACGACGCGAGACGATCACCGCACCATTATGGACCGCATGATCCAGCTGTTCGCTGATTACCGTTCAACAGTCGAGAAAAAATCATTGGGCTTTCAAATGAGCGCCTGGGATGAAAAGTTGTTGAAGTACGGCAAACGTTTTGAAGAAGAGCTGATGTCGTTAGCGGTCAACATTCCTCTTGAGGAAGCGCTCGACCTGGGATGGAAGATTTTAGGCGACATTTTTGATCCGGAAGAGACCGGGATCAAGGATGCGCTGATTAAGAAATATTGGAAAGCAAAAAAAGTGTAAAGGGTAGAGCGTAAAGGGAAGTTTTTTATGGCGAAGATTAAGTTAACAAAAGGTGAACTCAAGCGCCAGCGGGACGCTCTTGGACAGTTCAAGAGGTACCTGCCGACGTTGTTGCTTAAAAAACAGCAGCTTCAAATGAAAATTTTTGAAGCGCAGAAGACTTTGCTGCTGAGGCAGGAAGAACTCCGGCAAAAAAGTTCTTCCATTGAACGTTGGGTCGGCCTTTTGGCGGATCCGGCCTTACGGCAGAACCGGGAAGGCGAACAACGGGTCTATGATATCAAAAGGGCGGCTTTGCCTGCCGAAATTGTTTTAAACCGGGCTAATATCGCCGGAGCCTATGTGCCTGTGTTCAGTAAGGCCGTTTATCCTGCCTTTGAACGGGATCCGTATTTGGCTCCGTTGTGGTTGGATTCAGGTATTGAACAGCTGAGAAGCTATATGGAAGCTTTGATAAGAGCTGAGGTTGTTAAAGAAGAGATCCGTTGCCTGGATAAGGAGCTGCGCACGACCACTCAGCGGGTCAATCTGTTTGAAAAGATCAAGATCCCCGAGTGCCAGGACAATATCCGCAAGATCACGATTTATTTGGGGGATCAGCAGGCTAATGCCGTGGGGATCAGCAAGGTCGCGAAGAAGAAAATCGAACTTGCCGCAATGAGCGGCTAGAAGCTTGATAGTTTATTTCAAGATGAAAATATCAGTAAATTCTTATTATTTAGATTTTTGATTTTTTAGTGCTTGGGTTTTCATAGTATTGCAATATTTTTGTTTTATCCTTTTCAGTGTCTTAGTGTCTGGTTTCAGTTTTTGATTTTTCTAGTGCCAGGGTGCCGGAGTGCCTTTTTTAAACGCAGTGAGAACATATGATCGTTGAAATGAAAAAAATTTATGTCGTGCTCGAGGATAAAGAGATCCATGCCGCTTTGGATTCGCTGGCGGAGGTGGGGGTTTTGCACGTCGAACATGATACCTTGCCGAAGGGGGATCGTGTCGAGCGGCTGCGTCTGGAGATCGCGCGCATGGAAGAAGTGCTTAATATTTTGACGCCTTTAAAAGGGCATACGATGCAGGTTCCCTGCGAAAAGTGGGAACAGATGTTCATCGACGTGCTGACAGCAGCTGAACGCAGCAAGAGTCTTGAGGAAGAAGTCATTGATCTTGAAAGCCAGTTTCACCGATGGCAGCGGTGGGGCGATCTGAATCCGTCCGATATTGAGGTGCTCAAGAGGCAGGGGCTGTATGTTCAGCTGTTTAGAGTTCCTGAAAGCCGTTTGGCTGAGCTTCCCGAAGGTCTGACAGTTGAACGTATTTTTTCTTCAGACGGGATTGTGCGCATCGCGACATTTTCGCCGGAGCATTTGAAACTTGATTTTGATGAGGTGACGCCGCCACGTTACAGTGTCGGACAGTTGAAGGGCCTGATCCAGCAATCCAAAAACGAAAAGCAGGATTTTGCGGATTTTATCCGGGATGCTGCGCAGTATTGCGAATCTTTTGAGGACGCGTTGAATAAGTTGCAGATGCAGTTGGGGTACCATGAAGCGCTCTGTGGCCGCAATATTGACGGTCCGCTGGCGGTGATCAAAGGATTTTGTCCGAAGGACGCTTGCGCAAAAGTTGAAGAGGCGGCTCAGCACAAACAGTGGGGACTGATCATTAACGATCCGGCAGAGGATGAACAGGTTCCCACGCTTCTGAGAAATCCGAAGTGGGTTGAATTGATCAATCCGGTTTTGAAGCTTATCAATGTGCTTCCCGGTTATCGGGAATTGGATATCAGTTTCGCGTTTTTGTTTTTCTTTTCTATATTTTTCGGGATCCTGATCGGGGATGCCGGATACGGGGCGATCTTTGCTTTGGGTACCGCGTTTGCCCAATGGAAGCTCGGCGACAAGATTGTGCGTAAAGAGCCGTTCTATTTGATGTATATTTTAGCCGGTATGACGATTGCCTGGGGAGCGCTCACTGGGACCTGGTTCGGACAGAAGTGGCTGCATGGATTGATCATGCCGCTTTCGCCGTGGATGACGGAGAACGCCAATATACAGAACGTGTGTTTTCTGCTGGGAGCGATTCAATTGAGCTTTGCGCATCTTTGGAGAGGGACGCTCAAATTTCCTCATCTTTCCGCCTTTGGTGAATACGGTTGGGCGGCTTGGGTTTGGGGAATGTTTTTTCTGGTCAAACAGCTGATCATTGAAGAGCCCATGCCGGTCTTTGCTCCGGCCTTGATGCTTTTAGGAGCCGTGCTGGTAATCTTCTGTGCGGCTCCCAGTAAAAATATTTTTAAAACGCTCGGCCGGGGATTAGGGGCTTTCTTGGGAGGGTTTATCAATTCTTTCACGGATGTGATTTCATACATCCGTCTTTTTGCCGTCGGGTTGGCCAGCGTGGCGATCGCCGATGCTTTTAATGATATCGCTTTAGGCGTCGGGTTCAGCAATGTTTTTGCAGGTCTTGCTACGGCCATGATCCTTGTTGTGGGGCATGCGTTAAATATTGTTTTGGGTTCGATGGCGATTTTGGTGCACGGTGTGCGGTTGAATGTTTTAGAGTTTTCAAACCACATGAACATTCAGTGGACGGGGTTTGGTTATAAACCATTAAAAGGCACTAAGGCACTGAGACACTAGGATGCAGAAAGATAGAAGAAGGAAGAGGGGATGGCGGAGAACGGTTTGGAAATACAATGGAAATATGGTTGAAACACGTTGAAATAAACAGGAATAACGAGATGCGAAAATCTGAAAGGATTGATAAGAGACGGATTGTGTAAGTTGATTTTTTAGTATTTGGGTTTTCATAGTATTGTAATAGTTTTGTTTTATCCTTTTCAGTGTCATGGTGCCGGAGTGTCTTAGTGCCTAATTTTTCTAGTGTCATTTATTTTAAGAAAGGAATAAAAAATGGATACAACAGTTTTAAGTCAATTGCAGGATTTGGGGATCGCGGGCGCAGTTGCTTTAGCCGCTATCGGTTCGGGTTTGGGGACCGGGATCGCGGGGATGGCCGCGGTGGGCGCCTGGAAAAAATGTTATGCGCAAAGTAAGGCTGCGCCGTTTTTGCTCTTGGCCTTTGTGGGGGCTCCGTTGACACAGACCATTTACGGGTTTTTGCTTTTGTTGACCTTGCGCGGATTGGTTGAGAAAGGTGTTTATGCCTGGGCTTTTGGCCTGTTGGGTGGCGCGGCCATGGGCGTGTCTGCCTTGATGCAAGGGAAGGCTGCGGCCGGTGCCTGCGATGCTTTAGCTGAGACCGGTAAAGGGTTTGTGAATTACATGATTGTTCTGGGGATTATTGAAACCGTGGCCTTGTTTGTCATGGTGTTCTTTATGATTTCAGCCAACGCGATCGCGCCATAATAAGGCAGCGCAGGGAGAAGAGCGAAGAGCGTAGAGATAAACTTCAGCAAATAAAAACGCCTGACCAAATGGTCAGGCGTTTTCGTTATATACGGGGCTGACGAGACTCGAACTCGCGACCTCCGGCGTGACAAGCCGATATTCTAACCAACTGAACTACAGCCCCAAAAAGCAAGACACAGGACACATGACACAGGGCACATGAAAAACACGGACCCAACAAGGCATTGCCATTCCTGTGTCGTGTGTCATTATATGGGCGGTGCTGGGCTCGAACCAACGGCCACTTGAATGTAAGTCAAGAGCTCTACCAACTGAGCTAACCGCCCTTAAATGAAAACCATTTCAGAAAGAACAATATCTTTATAAGAATGAGAAATAATACTATAAAAGAGTAGGGCTGTCAACTAGAAAAATCCGTCGATTTTTCGGCAAATGGGGGGATTGCGCCTTAATTCAAAATAGGGTGCGCGCCCTTTTTCCCCATTATGTGCGGGGAAAGGGTTTGTTATTCGCGGTATTTAATGATAAAATACCCAGATTTTAATTTAACCAGGGGGGGGTATGGCAAAGCGGAATGATATTCACAAGATCTTGATTATCGGCTCAGGACCGATCATTATCGGACAGGCGTGCGAGTTTGATTATTCAGGGACGCAGGCCTGCCGGGCATTAAAAGAGGAAGGATATGAAGTTGTTTTGGTAAATTCAAATCCGGCAACGATCATGACCGATCCGGGCACCGCGGATAAAACATATATAGAGCCGTTGACCGTCGAGAGCGTGACGGCGATTATTGAGAAGGAACGTCCGGATGCGGTTTTGCCGAATTTGGGGGGCCAGACCGGGCTCAATTTGACCTCGTCTTTGCATAAGAACGGAACGCTGGAAAAATACGGAGTGGAGATCATCGGCGTTAAGGCTGACGCGATCGAGCGCGGTGAGGATCGTATTGAGTTTAAAGCGACGATGGATAAGATTGGCGTTGAGATGGCAAAGTCAGAGCCTTCTCACTCGGTAGAAGAGGCCGAGGCCATTGCGGGGAGGTTGGGATATCCGGTGGTTCTGCGTCCGGCCTATACGATGGGAGGAAC
This sequence comes from Candidatus Omnitrophota bacterium, assembly GCA_038222225.1. Lineage (GTDB taxonomy): Bacteria > Omnitrophota > Gorgyraeia > Zapsychrales > JANLHA01 > JAKLFA01. The sequence continues at coordinate 1,358 of JBBRHV010000012.1, read as the reverse complement.
CGGTGGCGGGATCGCTTATAATGTGGAAGAATTGAGAACGATTGTTGCCAGAGGTTTGGCGGTCAGCCTTGTTCATCAGGTGCTGGTGGAAGAATCGGTGTTTGGCTGGGAAGAGCTTGAACTGGAAGTTGTGCGTGATGAAAAAAATCAAAAGATCACGGTCTGCTTTATTGAAAATATTGACGCGATGGGCGTTCATACCGGAGACAGTTTTTGCGCGGCGCCGATGCTGACGGTTCCGCAGAAGCTGCAGCAGCGTATGCAGGACATTTCTTACAAAATTGTGGATGCGATCGGGGTTGTCGGCGGGACAAATGTTCAGTTTGCCCATGACCCACAAAGCGACCGTTTGATCGTCATTGAGATCAATCCGCGTACATCACGCTCGTCGGCTTTGGCATCAAAGGCCACCGGGTTTCCGATCGCGCGTATTTCAACAAAACTGGCTGTCGGAAAGACCATGGATGAAATGCCGTACTGGAAAGAAGGGACCTTGGAAAAATATGTTCCCAGCGGGGATTATGTGGTCATCAAGTTCGCGCGCTGGGCGTTTGAGAAATTTGCTCAGGCCAAAGATGTTCTCGGGACGCAGATGAAAGCGGTCGGAGAGGTCATGAGCATCGCCAAAACATTTAAGGAGTCTTTTCACAAGTCGATCCGGTCGCTGGAGATCAAGCGTTATGGGGTGGGCGGTGCTAAGAATTTTAAAGAGCTGCCGTTAGAGGAGCTCAAAAAGCGCCTTCTGTTCCCGTCGAGCGAGCGTATCTTCTTATTGTATGAGGCGTTGCGCAAAGGGCTGTCGGTTGAAGAGGCTCACGCGATGACCTTCATCGGTCGCTGGTTCATCGGACAGATCCAAGAATTGGTTGATCTTGAAGAAGAGCTGGCCAGGACCGGGTGGGCCGGGCTTTCGGACAAGACACTCGCTCAGGCGAAGGCGGATGGTTTTTCCGACCGTTATTTGGCCGGCATTTTTCATGTGACGGAGAAGGGGGTCCGGGAGAGACGCCTGGCAGCGGGGATCACGGCCCGTTATGAGGCGGTCCCGGTGAGCGGCGTGAAGGACAAGGCGTATTACTATTCGACGTATAAAAATATTAAGGATGAGGTCGCGGTCTCTTCAAACAAAAAAATTATGATCTTGGGCGGCGGCCCCAACCGCATCGGGCAGGGGATCGAATTTGATTATACCTGCGTTCACGCGGCGTTCGCCCTGCGCGATCTGGGGTTCGAATCGATCATGGTCAATTGCAATCCGGAGACGGTCTCGACGGATTATGATACGTCGGATAAACTGTATTTTGAGCCGTTGACCCTGGAAGATGTTTTAAATATTTATGATAAGGAAAAGCCCGAAG
>JBBRHV010000011.1:0-49026 GCA_038222225.1 Candidatus Omnitrophota bacterium | reverse complement strand
ATTTGATCCATAGGTTTTGACCTCCATGCTGTTTAGAATAATGGTTTCGCCAGGGGGAGGCAAGTAGTTTTAGCAGATCTCTCTGTAAGAACAGAAGATAAGAATAATAAAATTAAAAAGTTTTTCCAGAACGCATAATGAGGTTGGGAGCGCGTATGATTTTTTTGATAGTACAAGTGCGGGTGTTTCCGCTCATTATAACTTTTATGGCACAAGCGATACTCTTTCATACAATACAGGGTATGCTCAATTCGGGCTGAGTTCAGCCCCGGCAGTTGCCGATATTGTTTCAGCAGCACTTTATTTGGATGTTGCAGGCGCGTATATGACTGGAAGCACAGCTTCAGCAGGCAGCATCAATCATGCCTCAAATTCCAGCGGTGCTAACGGTAATGCGTCACAACAAATCGGTGGCAATGAATGGGTGGCCACTTTAATGCCGACGGTCGTAACTGGGTGGAATGCGTTTGATGTGACTAATTTTATTAAAAATGATCTGACGGCCGGGTACAGTTGGGCAGCTTTTAGTTTTGATCCGAATACTTCAGGGGATTATAGTAATCGAAATGCAGGATTCAGCTTTTCCAGCGCTGAAGGCGGAAACGCGGCGTATTTGCGCATCGTGACCGGAAGCGTTACAAACGGCGATGGGGACACCAACGCAGTTCCTGAACCCATGACCATGTCCTTATTCGGTTTGGGCGGGGTCGCGATGGCGTTTGTTCGACGGAGAATGATTTAAGGTCAAATTTTGTGAGTTGGCTTTTTGGGGATAAGAGGAGGGAAGACGGAAGATCAAAGAGCCGTTTTTTCTCCTCTTTTTATTTAAGCCATTTCAACCTACGAAGTTGTAACTTCGTAGGTTGTTTTGGCGGGGTTTTAGTGCCGCAGTGTCGTAGTGTCCGAGCCCTGCGGAATTCGCAGAATTCCCAGGATTAGTCCCCGGAGGGATGTCCGAGTGCCTTTTTAAGGTTTCCCCTTTACGCTCTACGCTTTACGCTGTACGCTATTTTTAGTCTTTTACGTTATAAAAAGGAGTTCACATGTCCTTCACAGCCACACCGCACCAGATTTTAATGATGGCCATTCAGGGCGAGCAAGCCGGGAAAAAATTTTATCAGACGCTTTCCGACAAAAGCCCTGATCCCAAGATTAAAAGTATGTGCGCCTTTTTGGCTGAACAGGAAAACGAGCATCAGGTCTCGCTGGATAAAATGGACCATGAATTGGCAGACACCCGTAAGGAATGTGATTTTTCGATCGACGTGCTGGCCGAAATGGCAAAAGGTATCGCCAGCCTTCAGGAGAGCGGGTTTGAAGCGCCGGAGTTTGTGGCTGATGAGCTGACGGTTCAGAGGTGCCTGAAGATCGCGATCCATATCGAAAAGGAAACCGCGATCCTTTATCAGATGATCCAGGGTTCGCTCATGTTTCATGGCTATCAGGATGCGCTGCATAAGATGATCCGAGAAGAACGCAAGCATGCTGAGACGCTCAGACGTGTTTTGGATGTGATCACCGGGGTGAAACCTAAAGAAAGCCTGCAGTCTGACCCGGATGCGGACGGCGAGACTGTTGAATTTGACGCGATTGAAAAAACGATCCGGATCAAAAAAAAGGTTGTTAAAACAAGCCGTAAGAGAAGGGTTTCGGTGGACCTGTTTTATTTGCTGCTCATCATCATGTGTTTTATTATCATAACCTTGGTGATGATCGGCCCGAATATCATTATGCGGATATTTAATGCAGTCGTGAGTAATTAAACCTGTGAAACAACTTCGTAGGTTGTAACTTCGTAGGTTGTTTTGGCGGGGTTTTAGTGCCGCAGTGTCGTAGTGTCCTAGCCCTGCGGAATTCACAGAATTCCCAGGATTAGTCCCCGGAGGGATGTCCGAGTGCCTTTTTATTGCTTTCCATTTGCATTTTCGCCCCTTTTCGTTTAATCTTAGTCTATGTCAAAAAAGATTCTAGTCACAGGCGGTGCTGGTTTTATCGGTTCCCACACAGTGGTGGAACTGGTCAACGCCGGATATGAACCTGTGATCGTTGATAATTTCAGCAACTCCAACCGTAGTGTTCTCAAGAGCTTGAAGAAAATCCTGGGCCGTGAGGCCACCTGTCATGAAGGCGACTGCTGTGACCGTTCGTTTATGGAGCAGGTCTTTACCAAAGAAGAAAAAATTTATGGCGCGATTCATTTTGCCGCTCTTAAAGCAGTGGGCGATTCGATTAAGGACCCGCTTTTGTATTACCGCAACAATCTGGATTCTTTGATCATTCTTTTAGGGGTCATGCGAGAGTATGACACCCAGCTGTTTGTATTCTCATCCTCAGCGACGGTCTATGGGGCGGCTGATCAATTGCCGGTCACTGAAGAAACTCCTTTAAAGCCGGCGGAATGCCCCTACGGCGTCACCAAGCAGATTGGCGAGCAGATCATTAAAGATGCGGTTTTGGCGGATTATGGTTTAAAGGCGGTGTCGTTGCGCTATTTTAATCCGATCGGCGCGCATGAAACGGCCATGATCGGAGAGCTGCCCATTGGAGTCCCTAAAAATCTGGTTCCTTTTGTCACTCAGGTGGCGGCCGGGCTTTTGCCGGAATTGACCGTACACGGCAATGATTACGCCACCCCCGACGGCACGCCGATCCGTGATTATATTCATGTGTTAGACTTAAGCGCGGCGCATGTGGCAGCTTTGAAATATTTGAATTCTCCTCCATCTTCCTTCTACGATGTCTTTAACTTAGGTACCGGTCACGGCAACAGCGTGATGGAAGTCATAAAAGTTTTTGAAGAGGCCACCGGAGTCAAAGTGAAATATAGAATCGGTCCCCGGCGGCCCGGAGATATTGAATCCAGTTATGCGGATGTGAGCAAGGCCGAGCGTGTGCTGGGCTGGAAAGCCGAACGGACGCTGGTCCAGTCGTTGATGAGCGCGTGGAACTGGCAGAAGAAAATCAGCGTAAAGGGTAGAGCGTAGAGGGATTATGCAAATTATATCAACACAACTTTCGCGTGAAGATTTGCAGCTGATGGCAAAAAACATGTTCGGCGATCTGGTTAAAGCGGTTGTCGATGTACAGAGACAGCTGGTTGCTTTAGACGCTGAATTGCATTCTGATCTGGAAGCTCTTTTGTTAGAGGACGGTTCGGCACAAAAAGATCTTTGGGGAATCAATCTTTATCCTGAAATCGAGGGGGCGGATTTTATTGAGTTTGATTCCATGATCAATATGCGTCCGTCACAAGACAATATGAGCCGTGGCGTGGATGACCGGGGTGTTCAGAAAGAAATCATTGGAATTGTGATGAAACGGATAGCGGGATGATTATTCAGCACAAAAATTTGAGTGAAGGCCGCTGGCAGCAGTTTTCGCTGCTTGAACAAATGGCGAATATCGGCAGCGAAGTCAATAGGGCACTGAATTGGCGAAATAAGAATAATGACGAATATGCTCAGAAAGCGGTTAATAGAGCATTGGAGTTGGTCGATCTGACTCTTGAGGGAAAACAGAAGGTGGGTCGAACTAAGGAGCTTTGCCGTTTACGAGAGGCGCTGGTTGATTATTTTTACGGAACCAATGAGTTCGTTTCTTCTGAAATGTTGTGGCGCAGCTATTTTGATCATTTTAATTTTGCCATTAGAAAAGGGCATTAAGAAATGGCGTAAAGCTTTTGGGTCTGTTTAGGATTTTCCCTTTACGCTCTACGCTTTACGCTAAAAAAGGGTTTTTACTATGAAAAAACATTATCCGTTTTTACTTTCGTCACTCTTGGTCTTAATCGCGTACGTTCCGACGTTTGTCTGGATGAAGACCCGCTGGTTTGCCCGTGATTCCTATTACAGCCACGGGATCCTGGTGCCATTCGTCGTGGCGTACCTGATCTGGCAGAAGTGGCCGGAGATATTGGCGATCTTAAAAAGCGTAGAGTGTAAAGGGCAACGCGTAGAGAGGGGTCTGGATGACAGAGAACAGAAAGCGGATAACGGAAATCCAGAATCGGAAAACCAAATTCTTCCGTCTTCAGCTCTCCGTTCTCCGTTCTCCTCTCAATTAGGTCTGCCGCTGATAGCGGCCGGCCTTTTCGTCCACATCTTCAGCTCCGTGATGCGGGTGGGATTTATTTCCGGGTTTTCCATGTGGGTGGTTCTGGCCGGGCTGATCCTGCATTTTTACGGGATGAAAATCTTTAAAGTCGTGCTGTTTCCCATGGTTTTTCTGCTGTTTATGATCCCGCTGCCTGAGGTGATTGTGGTTAATATTTCGTTCCGCATGAAAATGTTTGCCGCCGTGATTTCGGAACACATTATAAACGGGATGGGAATTATGGCGATCCGCGAGGGAAGCGTGATCCGCATGCCGCATGCGTTTGTAGTGGTGGATGATATTTGTTCCGGTTTGCGGAGCTTGATTTCGCTCACAGCATTGGGCAGTATTTTTGCGTATTGGTTTAAAGGCCCGATGTGGAAACGCTGGCTGCTGTTTGCCATGACCGCTCCGATCGCGGTTACGACCAATGTGTTCCGGGTGGTGTTTTTGTCGTTTACCGCCGAGGTCTGGGGCCATGACGCGGCCAGCGGGTTTGTGCACGATGCTTCCGGCTTTAGCGTGTTTGCGCTGGCGTTTTTGCTGCTTTTGGCAGTGGGGAAAATAATAGAATAAAGAAATAACAGGCACTAAGGCACTAGAAGTAGAACACATCCCCAAAATAATCCCCTATAGAAATCGTAAGGAGGATGAAATGGGTGAGCAGATAGGGAATAAGAAACTTTTTGTATGGCAGAAGGCCGATCGGTTTGCGTTTGAGATTTATGGAGCCAGTGAAAATTTTCCGAAGAAGGAGATCTTTGGTATAACATCTCAAATAAGAAGGGCGGCTTTATCTGTTCCAACAAATTTGTCTGAAGGCTAAGGCCGACAGGGACGAAAATGCATGTGTTCGTTTGTAAGGAATTCGCAGGGAAGTAAGTTCCTTATTGTGGAGATTATTTCAAAGTCTATCTTGATTGGTTTTTTTTGGGTTTTGATTTTTTAGTGTCATAGTGTCATAGTATCTTAGTGCCTTGTTTTGTTTTTCAGTGCCATAGTGTCCTAGGGTCTTTTAAATAAGGAATTTTTCATGAAAAAAAGTTTCTCACTTATCTTTATCATTATTTTGACCGTTATTTCCATCGCCGTCTCCTGGTCCATGTTTTTAAAGGACCATAGCGCCGAGGACACGGTGAGCGTATTTGATTTTCCCATGACTATCGGGCAGTGGCAGTCTGAGGATATCCCGATCTCGGATAATGATTACGCGGTTCTTGAAACCCGCAATGCCTTTGTGCGGATCTACCGCAAGCCCACCGGTGAAGAGGTGATGCTCTACATTATTTATTCGCAGACCAACCGCCGGGTCGCGCATCCGCCTGAGATCTGTTATACCGGAGGCGGGGCCGCGATCATCAGCAAATTCCCGGAAGAAATCGCTAAAAATATTTTAAATTCCAAGCCGATCATGGCCAACCGTCTGCTGATTGATTATCCCAATTATCAGCAGATCATGTATTACTGGTTCAAGGTGGGAAACAGCTACACCGCCAGCTATTGGGGAGGTCAAATTTTGATTGCGTTAAAAAGTATGACCGGCCAGCCTTCCAGCAGCGCTTTGATCCGCTTGACCGCGACTGTTGAGGGTGATGATCAGGAGCGCACTGTGGGCATTATACGCGGCTTCGCCCGTGAGATTTTGCCGTTGGTTAGTCAGTACGTGCCTTAGCCTTAGCACCTGCGGAATTCGCAGAATTTCTCAGGATTGGTCCCCGGGGGATGTCCTAGTGCTTTTTTTGTTTTTCAGTGTCTTTTTCCGTTCTCCGTTTTCCGTTCTCCGTTCTCTTCAGTGTCGCAGTGTCCTAGTGTCTTGTTCTAACGTTGCAACAATTTGTCCACCCATTTAAACATTCCCCGCATCATTATTATATTAGGAAGGGCCTTTATGTCCAAGGTTGTCCTGGCATGTCCACTATTGTCCTGGTATTTTTCAAATGCTTCAGCCGCGGTAAATTCGCTTTTTTGACTTAAAACAGCCGGAATATCTCAAATTGAAAGCGTTTTCAAGAAAACGTTATCTTGGCACACCTATTGCTATAGCTAAGGTGCTGCCATGTATCATTCTGGAGGCAGGGAGAAAAAAATGTTTAGAACACGACAAAAAGTTAAAAATTTCGCTTCACTTATGATCCTGATCATTGCTGGTTTGTTTATTACAACCACCGCCTGGGCAGCCGTGACCGTCATGACTGCGGATCCGGTCAAGTCCAGTCTTCAGCAGTTAGATGATCAGGGAGTTGCCGGTCCTTCTGATGGGGTAAAGTCCAGAGCGCCGGAACCTTCCACTTTGGCGTTGTTTGCCAGTGGTCTGATCGGGATGATCGTTTCTTTTGTCCGCAGAACCTATTATGCGACCAAGCGGGTTTTGGATATTCTGGCTGGGATTTTGGGTTTGGTCTGTTTGTCACCGCTTTTTCTGGTGACCGCGCTTTTAATTAAAATGACCTCTAAAGGGCCTGTCTTCTACACCCAGATTCGGGTGGGAAAAGACGGCGTTCCCTTTAAAATGTATAAATTCCGTACCATGCGCACAGATGCCGAAACCGGCACCGGTGCTGTGTGGGCCAAGGAACAGGATAATCGCGTTATTCCGGTCGGCCGCTTTTTGCGTAAGGCCCATATTGATGAAATTCCTCAATTTGTAAATATTCTGAATGGTGATATGTCTTTGATCGGCCCGCGTCCTGAGAGACCGGAGTTCGTTGAAAAATTAAAGGCACAGATCCCGGATTACGAAAAGCGTTTGCGCGTAAAGCCGGGGTTAACCGGTTTGGCTCAGGTGTGGCACCGATATGACCAAACCCTTGAAGATGTGCGCCAAAAGGTCAAGTATGACCTGATGTATATAAGGAAGCTTTGCCTGTGGACAGACCTGCGGATCTTTTTTAGAACGTTCCGGGTTGTGGTCACTGGTGAAGGTGCTCATTGATCAAATGATTGATTAAATTTCTCCGCACGCCCCGGGGGAGATCGTCATGCACTTTTAATCTCCTTTGAGTGTATGGTTGATGGGACGTGTTTTGCCACAAAAATTTTGTGGACGGCCATGTGCGTTCACCCGGGGACGGAGAAACTTAAAATACTTGGAAACACAGCTTAAGAATTTCAACTTAAAGGGATATGATGAAAAAAATTCAAAAAATCAAAGCGGATCGTAAAACAATCGTGATGAGTATAATTGCGTTATTTGTCGTGATGCTGCTGATCCAGACCGGGGCCAGCGCGTTACCGATTTTTAATTCGGATAACGGGCATTATTACGATATTGTGGTGAGCCAAGATACGATTTCCTGGCTCAATGCCAATGCGGCAGCGCAGACTTCCACGTATGAAAGTATGGCAGGGCATTTGGGTACGATCACCTCTGCCGAGGAATTTAATTGGCTGACGTCACATTTTGATCAGCCCAGTAATAATGTCTGGCTTGGTGGTCAGAATGATCCATCTTCTAGCCCTGATGGTTGGGAGTGGGTGACCGGTGAACCGTGGGGATATACGAATTGGGCTTCCGGACAGCCGGACGGTTCGAGTAGCGTTTCTCAGTATTTGTATTATGATCCTGCTGCTGATGGAAACCCTGCAAACGATGGGGAAGATGAGAATCCGGAGACCAACAATTATTTAGTGGAATATGAAAGCGAACTGCAAACCACCGCAACACCCGAGCCGATGAGCATGCTTTTGATGGCGAGCGGTTTGGCTGGTTTGGGTTTTATGCGTAGAAAAAAAGTAGTTTGATTTTCCTTTTGACGACACGGAATAGTGTTTTTACATAGATAAACAATCGACCTTAACAATACAAATCCAAAATTAATTTTGGAAGGAGAATGAAAATGAAAAAGGTTCTAATCACACTAGCAATTGTACTGTTCGCAGCTGGCAGTGCAAACGCTATGCCGATTATGCTGAACCCCAATGGTATTTTGGGAGGTAGTTACGGCACAACCGGTATCTTCGATCAGTTAGGCACATACATCCAGACGACTTCGACGGATGTGGGTGCTACATTTTCTGATGTCGGAGACGTAGCTGTCACATCGTTGATCCCCTCAGTCTCAAGAGCAGGTTTAGATGAAACTTGGTTCTTGGCTGGTGGCTGGTCAAATCTTGTAGGAAACAAAGATGTTTACGGTAATTATGTTTATACCGCAGGCACTTTGGATCTGTATCTGTCAACAGCAAAGTATAACTTCGGGCCATCTATTGGCACTGGGGATGATACAGGGTTCGCTAATGGAACTAAGGTTGCTTCTTTGTCTCTGGTAAACGGTTATGGATTTCTTATTCAGAATCCAAGTAGTGTAGAGTATTTTGGATCTGTTGATCTGACCTGGGAATTCACCTCGTTAGATAAGAGGTTCTGGCTTGATCAATATGGAAATGGAATTGATCTAACTAAACTCAGCGCTGGTGAAAAGATATTTGCTTTTTCTGATGCAAATACTCATCTTGTCCAGGTTATTCCGATCCCAAATAATGGTGGTTTGACGATTCTTTCAGATCACAACGGTTCTGTCGCGATCGGTGTTGTTCCTGAGCCTGCCTCAATGGCATTGTTCGGAACAGGTCTGTTCGGCTTAGCCGGTGCAGGTTTTCGCAAAAAATTCTTAGGATAATTATTACATCCTAAGATTGCAGTATTCAAAAAAAGCATTCCCCTTCGGGGGAATGCTTTTTTTGGTTTTAAGGAAATAGAAATAAATGGAAATATATTGAAACACATTGAAACAAGTTGAAATGAATTGAAATAAAACGTTTGGAAATAAATTGAAACACAGTGAAACAAGTTGAAATGGGTTAAAAGGGAATGGATGTCATGGCTGAGAGGAGGTTTTCGTATGAGTAGGAATTATATTGAACTGGAAAATTTAGAGATTTATCAGATGTCCAGAGTCAAGCTATCAAATTTTATTCAGTCAAATTACTCAATTTTAAATGGGGAAAAGAAGGCGCTTAAAATAAAAAATAAGCAGCAGTAAATTCGTTTCCGCATATTTCCATTTATTTCCACGTATTTCTTTTCTTGGTTTTCCATTTCCAATTATTTCCGTGTTTTCTATTTCCATCTATTTCCACGTGTTTCCATGTATTTCCATTTACATGTTTTTCTATTTCCATCTATTTCCATTTCTTTCTTCCTTCATTTATTCTCATTTCCCCCTTGCTCCTTATTACTATTTTTACTAATATATCTATATGACTAAGTTCCTCAATTTCGTTTTCCGTCATCCCTGGCGGGTTTTGGCCATCACCGCTGTTTTTTTCGCTATCGCGTTGATCCTGGTTCCCCGTATCCGCATGGATGACAGCCTGGATATTTTTTTCGACAAGAAGAGCGCGCATTTCATCAATTTTGAAACCTGGAAAGATCAATTCGGCAGTGACGAGCTGGTGATCGTCGGTCTGTCGGCTGATGATATTTTTACGGTCCCCAATCTCACCTTGATCAAGGAGCTGACCGAAGAATTTGAATCTCTGGATGCCGTCGAGCAGGTGACCAGTCTGACCACGGTCAATCACACTGTCGGCCGCGGCGAGGATTTTATTGTGGAGCGCCTCATGGAAGAGGTTCCGCAGAAGTCTAAAGCGCTGGCGCGCCTGCGCCAAGAGGCGCTCGCTAATCCTTTGTATGTTCAAAATGTGATTTCCAAGGACGGCAAGGTCGCGGCCCTGGTCCTCGAGCTTGAATATGGCTTGGAAGGAGGGTCGCATAAAAAGCGTGTGATGGAGGGCGTTCAGGCGATCCTCAAAGAATATGTGCCGGAGAATGTCACCTATTTTGTGAGCGGATTGACGGCGATCGAATATTATTACACCAAATATATGCAGGAAGATCTGAAATCTTTCGGGCCGTTCATGTTTTTGGTGGTGGCCTTGATCGTGTATCTGACATTTCGAAAATTGAAACTGGTGATCCTGCCCTTGGCCGCGATCGTGCTGAGTTTGTTTTTGACCATGGCCTTGTTGGTTCTTTTTAAGTTTTCTATCAACAATGTGACCACCATCATTCCGCCGATTCTGCTGGCGATCATGGTGGCCGACAGCGTGCATGTGTTGGGGGAAGGGATTTCGCGCAAGCGCGCCTCTGTATGCGCCGATGAGGACTCTGGGTTTTTTAAGGAAACCCTGCGGCATTTATTGTTTCCCTGTTTTTTGACCAGCTTAACCACGGCGCTGGGTTTTTGGTCTTTGACGACCAGTCGCATTCCGCCGGTTAAGGAGTTGGGGCTGGTTGTGGGAATAGGCGTTTGTTTTGCGTTTATTGTGACCTTCACATTTATGCCGGCCCTGGCGCTTGTCCTTAAGGCTTTCAGCGGGATCGGGCCTCAGACCGAATTGGAACGAAAAAAAGAAAAAAGCCTGGATCGATGGTTTGATATATTTTTAGAAAAGCTGGCGGTCTTCAACGAACGCTTCGCGCGCCAAATTCTTATCGTCAGCGTGGTCTTAGTTCTAGTGTCGATCTGGGGGATCACCCGGATCAAGGCGGAAACCAGCATCATTGAATCGTTTCAAAAGCAGAGTGACATTTACCGTTCGACCGAATTTCTGGAAGATCATTTAAGCGGAGTGCACCCGCTCAATATTTCTCTGCAGGCGCCGCAGGCCGATGCCTTTATGTATCCGGAACTTTTAAAGCGCATTGATCAGCTGACGGAATTTCTATATTCGATCCCGGAGGTGGATAAGGTTTCTTCGGTCAATGATTATCTGAAAGACATCAACCGCTCCTTTCATAACGGGGATGAAAATTTTTATCGGCTGCCGGATTCTAAAGAAATGACCGCGCAGTATGTTTTGCTCTACGGCCGTGAAGACCTGGAAGATTTTATGGATGATCAGTGGCAGTGGGCCACGGTGCGGGTCCGCCTCAAAGAGCACAGCAGCGTGAAATTGGAACATGTGATCAAAGACATCGAGCAGTACGTGAAAACGCATTTTTCCGACATGGCGCAACAGGGAGTGCTGGGGCAGACGGTTTTGGAGGTGGACACCAACAACAGCGTGACCTCAGGGCAGATCCAGAGTCTGGGTCTGGCGATGGTGGCGATTTTCGGAATGATGTTTGTGGTGTTCCGTTCGGTGCCGGTAGGCGTTGTGAGCATTATTCCCAATGTGCTGCCGATCTTGATCAACTTCGGCCTGATGGGGATCTTTAATATCCGGCTGGATTCAGCCACATCCATGATCGCGGCCATCGGGATCGGCATCGTGGTGGATGATACCATTCATTTTTTGCATGGGTTCGGTGAGTATTTAAGCTCGCACGGCGATTATACCCGGGCCATGCATGAGACCCTGCGCGGCCGGGGCCGGCCGATCATTTTTACGTCGGTCATTTTATTTTTCGGTTTCGGCATCATGGCCTCTTCAAAGTTTATGCTCACGGCGTACTTTGGGCTTTTGACCGCGCTCTTGATGTTCAATGCTCTGGTGGCGGATCTGCTGGTTCTGCCGAGCGTGCTCATTCTTTTTAAACCCCGTTTTGCCAAGGGAGGGCCGACACATGACCGACCGGCATGAGTATCTGCATAACGCGGAGCTTTTTTATAAGCGGGCGTTCGCGCGCAATATCGGAATTCTGACCGAAGAGGAACAGGTCAAACTGCGCAAGGCGCGGGTGGCGATCGTGGGATGCGGCGGCGTGGGGGGCGTGCATATTTTAAACGCGGTGCGTTTAGGGATCGGTCAGCTGAATATCGCGGACCTGGATGTGTTTGAAGTGGTCAATATTCAGCGCCAATGCGGGGCGTATCTGGATACGATCGGGCGCAACAAGGCGGAAGTCATGCGTGACAGCGCCAAGGCGATCAACCCGTATATCGAGATCAAGGCGTTTACCAAGGGCGTTTATGATGAGACGATCGAAGATTTTTTGAAAGACGCGGATGTACTCATTGACGGGATCGATTTCTTTTGTTTTGATATGCGGCGTCAGTTATTTATGAGGGCCCATCAATTGGGCATTCCGATCATTACGGCCGGGCCGATTGGTTTCGGCAGCGCGCTCCTGGTATTTACGCCGGATGGCATGAGTTTTGACGAGTATTTTGATATCAATGATGAGATGTCCTATGAGGATCGGATGATTTCTTTCGCGGTCGGGCTGGCTCCGGCTTCGGTTCATTTGAAATATATGAATTTAAAAAAAGTGGATATAAGCGCCAAGACCGGACCGGCGCTGATTTCGTCCTGTAACCTGGCCAGCGGTCTGGTCATGACGGAAATGCTGCGTTTGATCCTGGGGCGCCCGGGGCTGAGGGCGGTTCCGCATTATCTTCAGATCGATCCGTATCTTTCAGTCTATAAATCGGGCTACCTTTGGATGGGAAATAAAAACCCGGTCCAGCGTTTAAAGAGGATCATTGTTAAACGTATGTTAAAGAAAGAGCATCACCACGGAGTGCAGACATGATAAAAAAATATGCGTTGGTCCCGGTCCTGTGTTTTTTATTCTGCTCCTTGGCATCGGCGGAGATGATGAGCGGGCTTGAACTGGCGAAAAAGATTTATAATCGGGAGGATGGGACCGACCGTTTTATGAACGTGAATATGGTGCTGGTGGATAAGCGCGGCAATGAACGGCCGCGCACCATGGAGATTTTTTCTAAAGATGACGGGGTGCTGGCCAAGACTTACGTGGAATTCTTAATTCCGGAAGATATCAAGGGGACAAAATTTTTATCCTGGGAACAGAGCAGGGACGATGATATTCAGTACCTGTATCTGCCGGCTTTGGGGCGGGCGCGTAGGATCGTGAGCAGTCAGAAAAAGTTGCGGTTTGTCAACACGGACTATACGTATGAAGATATGCAGCGCCGTAAACCCAATGAGGATAAACATCAGATCCTCAATGAAGAAGACTATAACGGCCGGCCCTGTTATATCCTGGAGAGCGTTCCGCTCAATGAAAATTCACAATACGGGCGCAGGGTCAGCTGGGTTGACAAAAGCAGTTTGGTTTCCCTGCATACGGATTTTTATGACACAAAGGGCAGGCGCGTGAAAATCTTTGAAGTGTTATCCATGAAAATCGTTCAAGGGTACTGGACGGTGATCAGCAGCCGGATGGAAGACCTGAAAGAAGAACATCAGACGCTTATGACCGTGACCGAAGTGCGTTATGATCAGGGATTAGGGGATGAGAAATTTGAGACACGGTTCCTTGAGCAGCGCTAGAGGTGCAACGGCGGTGAAGGGGGAATGGGGAGCGGGGAATGAGGAATCGGGAAGGGGGAATGGGGAATGAGGAGAGAGGAACGGGGAATGAAAAGAGCGGCGTTGATCATGATATTTGCGGTATGCGTGTCCGGCATTTGTGCTGCTCGGGCGCAGGCCGCGGTCTGGGGTTGGGGGAAAACGGTTGAGATTGAGTGGGAGCCGAGCGTTGAGCTGCAGTCGCTCAACTATGTCGAGGCGGTGGAAAACAATGAGTATGAAGATTCGTTTGTGTCCGACAGCTGGGTACGGGTTTTGAATCAATTTTGGATCGAGGACTATGATCTGTTTTTGAAAGCGGACGGACAGTTGCGTTATGATCTTTGGCGCGGACTTGAAAATGAAAGCCGCGGGGATGCGTCGTTCCGCGAGGTCTATGGCGAATTGCGTAAAGAGAAATACCGGTTTTCAGTCGGGGAGCAGATTGTGACCTGGGGCAAGATGGATGATATCACTATTGTGGATCGGGTCAACCCGCAGGATTACCGGCATTTTATTTTGTATGATAAGCAGGAACGTAAAATTCCGGAGTTGATGATCCGGCATGAATATTTCGGTGACGGGTATGGATTTGAAACGGTGTACACGCCGTATTTTGAGCCGTCGAAGGTTGATTATTTCGGCCAGAATTTTGCCGTCTTCGGCCACTTGAAGGAAGCGGTGGACCTCGGCGGTTACACGGCGGCTCAGAAGACCGTGGTGCAAGGGATCGGTATCGCGGATGAGGACGGGGTGCGCGACAATGCGCTGGACAACGGGCAGATCGCGTTTCGTTACCGCAACCGTGTGGAGGATGTGGATTATAGTCTGTATTATATGAACCAGCGCAATGCCAATCCGGTCTTGAAAGAGGCGACGCCGGTGGGCAATACGGTGAAGGCCTTTTTGTATAACCCGAACCTGACGACCTTGGACACTTTGGTCGCGGCGTCTCCGACCGCCGAGGATTTGACGTTGAGAGAAGCGCATCCGCGCATCAATACCATCGGCGCGGACTGGGAAACGGTTTTGGGGGAATGCGGCGTGCGCGGAGAAATGGCGCTGATGATGGACATGCCGTTTTTAAATGAGGATTTTTCCTATACCGAGAAGAATGTTGCGTTCTTCGGGGCAGGCCTTGATCATACGTTTGAAGGTGACACCTATGTGGATATTCAATATGTGCAACAGTATATTTTCGGTTATGACCCGCTTTATGCGCAGGAAGAAAAGCCGTTTTTCTTTGCCGGAACTCTGACCCACGGGTTTGCCCGCGGAAAATTCAGCATGAATCTGGATTGGACCTGGAACGCTTCGTATGGGGATTGGATGCTCAATCCCGAGCTGGTCTATAAGCCGGTGGATGGCCTGGATATTGCGCTGGGTAGTTTTGTTTTTCAGGATGGAAGTTCCAGCACATTGTTCGGCCGTTATAACGGCGATGATGTCATTTATGTGAGTGTGAAAAGCGTATTTTAGTGACGGGACGGAAGCGGCCCTCGAATCTCTTTGACAAGAGGGAAGAATGACGCCATAATGAACCAGAAAAAGACACGGTAGACGGGAGAATCATTGATGGGATCTCAGCATTTAGGAAAGTTGCGGAAAATTATTTCAAGCGACAAGCGCCTGTGTGAGCGTATTGAATTTCCGCTGAAAATGTTTTATGCGTTTCAGCCGGAGCCGGGAGCCGAATTGGATTGGAAGGGGCCGGTTCTATTGGACAATATCGGAGGCGAGGGTGTCGGATTTAATGATTCGGTTCTGATCGCGAAGGGTGCGGAAATTTTGATCCGGATGTATTTGCCGGAAGACTCGGTTCCGGTTGTTTTTGTGGGCAAGGTATCGTGGTCCAAACTGTCTCCGGTCGAACTCAAGTCAGCCAAAAAGATCTATTCTTACGGAATCCATATTGAGAAATATGACCCGGTCACCGAATCACGGTTTTTGGGATTCATGTCTGACCAGATTTTGGGCAAGTACATGGATGACTCTGGGAACTTAAAGGATATTTAAGGATAATGAATATGATGCTAGAACATGCCGGCATGCGTTCTCTTTTCAGCGGGATTGAGTATCGTGTTGCGCGCAGCCGTGATGAATTGGCCCAGGCCTATCATTTGGTTTATGAGGAGTATCTTAAGCAGGGTTATATTCATGAGAATCCTTCCAAGATGAGGTTGTCGCTGCATAATCTGATTCCGGAAACAACGACATTTATTGCGCACGTGGATTCAACGGTGATCGCGACCGCGACTGTGATCCTGGATTCGCCCTTGGGACTTCCGATGGATGAACTTTACCAGAATGAACTGGCTGGTCTGCGCAGTGAAAGGGCACGGCTGTGTGAAGTTTCCATGCTCGCGCATAACAGCGATTTGATCAGCGAGAAGGTTTCGCTGATGTTCAACGCCAGAAAGATGTTCCTGATCTTTTTCCTTTTCAAACAGGTGTTTGATTATGTTGTTCAGGAAGAGGATATGGATTACATCTGCATCACGGTCAATCCGAAGCATTCCGCGATTTACGATTCGCTGCTGTTTAAAAATTTGGATAGTGAGATCAAATATTACAGCAAGGTCAACGGGGCTCCGGCGGTCGCGAAGATATTGAATCTTTCCACCATTGAGAATGATTCGGCGGCCTCCAAGCGGCAGAATATGCATAAGATGTTTTTTAACGGGAGGACCGATCCCCGGCGTTTTGATGAGAAGTTCCGTTTTATGATCGATGATATTAAATATTTTTTTGTGGAGCGCAGTAATGTCTTTGAGGGTATTGGGCCGGAGGAGATCAAGTATATTTTGGACGCCTATCCGGAGTATGACTTGACCGGCATTATTCCGCGGTCGATTGAACTTTGAGAATTTAAAACGATTCGTATTTAAAGGCATTGATTTTCTAAAAGCTTATGCTGCATTCATCAGAACAGATTTTTGAAGTTTTCCGTGAAACGGTGCAGAAGGCCAATGATAAAGATGCCTTGCTGTATAAGCAGAGAGATCATTATCAGTCCACCAGTTACATCGCCCTCCTTCGGCAATCGGCCGCTTTTGCGCGTGTTCTTCAGAAACATCATGTTCGGCCCGGTGACAAAGTTGCGCTGGTCCTGGAAAACCGTCCTGAATTCGCCTGTGCTTTGATGGCGGTGTGGGCCTGCGGAGGGGTGGCGGTTCCTTTGGATATTCAGTATTCCACCAAAGAGATCAAGGCGCTGATCCGGCATTCCGAGGCGCGGATGGTGATCTCTCAGCAGAGACTGATGCGGTTTCATGATGAGATCCTGTCGTCGGCCGTATGGTTGGCCGTGGATGATTCAGAGCTGAAATATCATTTGGGGGAGGCAGCTGATTCCAAAAAAGAGGTGGATATCGAGCCCCGTGCCGCTGAGCTGGCGGCGCTGTTCTATACGTCGGGAACCACCGGCGAGCCCAAGGCCGTGATGCTCACGCATGCCAATATTCTTTCCAATATCCGGGCGTTTCATCAGCTGAAGATCGCTTCAGAGAAAGATGTGATCGTTTCGGTTCTGCCCTTGCATCATACCTATGCTTTTACGGCGACACTTTTATATCCGTTGCTGATCGGGGCCACGATCAGTTATCCCAGAAGCATTGCCTCGCTGGATCTTCTGGCGTGCCTTAAGGAAACCTGCGCGACGGTGTTTGTCGGCGTGCCGCAAATTTTTAAACACATGCATAAGGCGGTGCTGGACCGCATCGGCGAGATGAAAGCCTTAAAGCGTTCAGCTATTTCCGCCGCGCAGCAGATCTGCCTGAATTCCAGGAAAGTCCTGGGAGCCAATCCCGGGCGTTTGCTGTTTCCAGAAATTCATAAGCAATTCGGTCCGTCTTTGCGGCTGATGGTTTCCGGCGGGGCGCGTTTGGATCCGCAGATCTCCCGGGATTTTTACCGCTGGGGGTTTTCTTTGATCGAAGGTTACGGATTGACCGAAACTTCTCCGGTGGTTTCTTTTTCGCTGCCGCATCAGGTCAAATTCGGTTCGGTCGGCAGAGTCTTACCGGGCGTGGAGATTCGGGTCAAGGATCCCAACGCGGCCGATATCGGAGAGATCCTGATTAAGGGCCCGAATGTGATGAAGGGTTATTATAAGAACCCGGAGGAGACCGCGCGCGTGATCCGGGACGGCTGGTTTCATACGGGCGACCTGGGATATGTGGATAAGGACGGATTTTTATTTTTGACCGGACGGAGTAAAGAGCTTTTGATTCTGGAGAACGGGGAGAATATCAATCCGGAAGAACTGGAAGGGTATTATGGGCGCAATTCGTTTATCAAGGAGATCGCGGTTTTGTCATTTGAGGCGAAGAGGGCCGGGGCGGTGGCCAGCGAGAAGCTGGTGGCTTTGATCGTTCCGAATCAGGAGTATTTTCAGACTCAACAGGAATCCAACCTGAAGGGGCGGCTGAAGTGGGAAATGGAAAACATGTGCGTGCATATGCCCAGTTATAAACGGGTGGCCGGGTTTGAGGTTTTGCAGGACGAGCTTCCCCGGACGCGTCTTGGGAAATTGCGTCGGTTCGAGCTGCCGCAGATTTATGCCCGGCTGCGGCAAGGTTCGCAGAGCCGGCAGCTGCCGGAGGATGTGACGCCCTCGGAGGGCCGGTCGGAACTTTTTGATCAGGCGTTAACGTATTTGCGGGAGTCGGTGGGGCGCCCGGTGGGATTGAAGGAACATTTGGAATTGGATGTGGGCCTGGATTCGCTGGGACGGATGGAACTGCTGCTGGGTTTGCAGGAGCGGCTGGGTTTGAATCTGACGGATGAACAGTCGATGCAGTTTTTTGTCTGCGTGACGGTGGAGGATCTTCTGGATAAGCTTAGAGAATTTTCCGCGTCGCTTCCGGACGGAACAGCGGTGGATGACCAGTCCAAACTTTTGAGTGGGCTGGAGGCGGGCCGTGAAAATTTCGCGGTGGTGGCAGAACGGGCCAAATCGTTTTTCCGGGAAACCTTGAATCGTGATTCCATTCAGGAGTCGGATCATTTGGAACTGGATTTGGGATTGGATTCGCTGGGGCGGATGGAGGTGCTTTTGAGCCTGCAGGACAGGCTGGGGCTGATGATGTCGGATGAGCAGGCGATCGATTTTTTTGTTGCCGCCACCATCGGAGAACTTTTGGAAAAGCTGAAAAGGGCATTGCCGCAGATGCAGGCGGCTCCGAGCCCGAAAGCGTTTATGTGGTCAGATATTTTAAGGCAGGATCCCGAACCGGAAAAACTTGAGCGCATCAATATCGGGGCATTCGGTTTTTTGGGGAAGACGTTTAACGTTGCGGGTTGGAGTTTTTTCCGTTTGTTTTTTCGGCTGTTCTATCGATTGAGAGTCGAGGGGGTTGAACATGCTCTGGAAGAAGGACCGTTCTTGATTTCGTCCAATCACTGCACCTATTTTGACGCGTTGCTGATTTTGAGCGCGCTGCCGTTTAAGAAATTTATGCAAGTGTTCTTTCTGGGAGACAGCAAGTTTTTAGATCATCCGGTTCTGCGGCCCTTTGGCCGGGCTTCCAGATTTATCCCGATTGAATTTACGCATAATATGGTGGAGGCGTTAAAGCTGTGCGCCTATGTGCTGAGGCACAAAAAAATTGTCTGCTATTTTCCGGAAGGCCAGCGGTCGATCGATGGGGATGTCAAAGAGTTCCGCAAAGGGGTCGGCGTTTTGATCAAAGAATTGGGTGTTTCGGTGGTACCGGCTTTTATCAGCGGGGCGTTTGAGTGCTGGCCGCGCGGACAAAAATACCCGAAATTGTTTGGAAAGATCACCGTTCGTTTCGGCAAGATCGTAACCGCCCAAGAGCTTCTTTTCCGTGTTTCCAATGCTGCGGATGACTATGAACAGGCTGCAGAGAACTTAAGAATCCGCGTATCCTCTTTAATGTAACTCCTTATTTTTCATGTGTTTGCGTAGTCAATCATTCCATATTTCCATTTGACACATATATATTTAACATTATAATACTATTACTATATATTTATGAACAAGGGGGAGATATGATCTTGAAGCGCGGTTTTTCGTTAATACGGTCCTCTGTTGTGACGTTGATTCAGAATCCCAGCATTCTATATCCGTACGCGATCGTGGCCATCATTCAGCTTTTCATGTTGGAAATTTTGTTTTTTATGCCCCGGTATCCTCTCATTCAGATTTTCGGTCCGATGATCATCGCGCTTAAGAAGTCCCCGTTTTTTCTGCATTACCCGTTCAACTTCGAAGTGGTGAACAGTTGGTTCCAATCCAGTCAGGTGGCGTTTTATATTTTTATTCAAATCTTATTTGTGGCGAAAACGATCTTGATCATTCAGAAAGTTGAGACGCATGAGCCGGTGGAGCGCATGCCGAAGGTGTCATTCGGAAAGTATGTCAACCTAGTGGTCGGGGCTGCGATTATTATTGGATTGATGTACGCGTTTAATTATGGATATTCGTTTTTGATCAGAAGAGCCGCCCAGATCCGTTCCACGTCCGGGATGTATTTCATGATCAAGCAGGTTGTTATTTTAGGCGGGGCTTATGTGAATTTGATCGTGTCGGCTTTGATTACGACCTGTTTCGCATATGTGATCCCGGTGATCGCTGTTGAAGGCAAAAATGTGTTTTCGGCGATGGTCCGCAATTTTAAATTGCTGAAAGGGAATTTTTCAATGCTGCTTATGTTTTTGACGATGTCGGCGTTGTTTTTTGTTCCGTTTTTATTGGTCAAGACAAACGAGATCGCGATCCGTTCGATAATGTCGCCGGAGAGTTGGCAGCTGATCACCATCGGCGGGGTATTTCTGATTGTGCTGATTGATGCCCTGCAGTATACGGGGATCACAACGACTTATCTTTTGAAAAAGGATGAATCATGAAAAAAACATTATTAATTCTGATGGGTGCGTTGGTTGTGATTTATGTGGCGCTGACTTTGGTAGACACCAAGACGGAATATGTGCTTGAGAAAAAACTGTGGCGGATTCAGAAGGATTTTTCCGCCATTGCGCAGGATCCCAAGGCTGCGCCGGATAATCAGTATGACGCGACGATCGCGAAGTACCGAAAATTGATCAAGGAATATCCTCAGGCACGGCTGGCGCCGCAGATGTATTTTCAGATCGGGCGCCTTCAGGAAATGAGGAAAAATTTTGACGCGGCGCGCATTGTTTTTAAAGAAGCGTCGGATGCGTTTAAGGATAACGCGTCGATTGTTTCGGATGCGATGTATCGCGTGGGGTTGTCCTTTGAGCAGGAGGGGAAAATCGCAGATGCCGTCTCGATTTATCGGGAAATCGGAAAGACATTTCCTAAGACACGGGTCGGGTTTTCGATGCCGTTATATGTTGCCTCTGTTTATCGGCGGTTGGGTGATCCGGTCCGGCAAAATCAGGCGTTGGCCGAGGCGGAAGATTTTTATCGAAAGATTCTTACAGAGACGGAAGATGTCTCTCTTTCTCAGCTTGAGGTGTTACGTTCTTTGGCAACGACGCTGTTAGGCCAGCAGAAGTGGAACGGGGCTTATCAGGTACTTGAGCGGACGCTGTTGACATTTGCCCGTTCACCGAATTTGCGCCCGCAGGCCGCGGGAGGGATTGTGCGGACATTAAGCGTGATCGGTGTTGCGCAGCTTAAGGATATGCCCAGAGTCTTGCAGACGTTTGCGGTCTTTAAAGAGCAGAATCCGGAACATCCGTTGAACGGTTATCTGGAACAGGTTAAAGCGTCTCTCGAACAGTTGAAAGAAGATCAAGTGAAGGCGGCGGTCGCAGAGTAATGAATAATAGCGCAATTCAAGATCATATCCAGCAACTGACTCAGTCGGATCTTTTTAAAAGAGTGAGTGATATCTGCGCGCTGGTCAATACGGTTGCCGATGTTCAGCAGCTTTTGGAAGTTTCTTTGTCGCTTACGCTCAGTCTATTTAACGCCCGACGGGGTTCGGTGTTTATCATGGATGAGCGCAAAAAATGTTTGGTTCTGAAGGCGGCCGAAGGCCTTCAGCAGGCTGAAGTGAATCAGATGATGAAGCAGGTTGGCGAAGGGGTGGTGGGGCGTGTGGCTGAACTCAAGACCCCGATCGTGGTTGAAAATATTGAGCAGGATGAACGGTTTGTCAATTACCGTGCCCGCAAGAGTTATCAGACCGGTTCTTTCATTTGCGCACCTTTGTTGATCAAAGATAGTCTCATCGGAGTCATCAATATTACCGACAAGCTCAGCGGAGCGGGGTTCGGGCAGGCGGATTTGCAGTTGTTGGATTTTTTAGGAATGCAGATCGCTTTGAATTACCGGCGGATCGAGCTTTATAAAAAATTCCGTTCGATCCTCAAGCGTTCTGAGGAACTGAAAGATGAGCTGGGTAAAAGCAGCCAGGAGACGACTCAGTTAAGACGGCAGATCATTGCTCACGAGAGGCTGGCGACCGTCGGAAAGATGGCCGGCGGGATTGCTCATGAGTTTAATAATCCGTTGGATGGTGTTTTGCGATATACAAATTTATGTTTGAAACAGGTGAGCGATGATGATGTGATCCGCGGATATCTCTTGGAGATCAAGAACGGATTGAACCGTATGACGACGATTGTCCGCAATTTATTGGCATGCTCGAGGCGTTCTGAAAAGCCTTTGCAGGTCATCAGGCCTGAGGTGATTATTGATCAGGCGATTCAGGCGGTTCAGTCAGAAGCGAATCATAAAAATGTCCGGATTGAGAAGGATATTGAACCGAATCTGCCGGACTTGAAGGATTTGGGGCTTGAAAGTATTTTAGTCAATTTGATGCGTAATGCCATTGATGCTCTTGAGCCGGGAGGCGTTGTAAAAGTTCAAACCAATTGTCTCAATGGGGGCGATTATATTGTTTTTCAGGTGGCGGATAATGGGCCGGGGATTCCTGACTCGGATGACCCCAATAAGATTTTCGAGCCGTTTTATACCACCAAGGATATGGAAAAGGGTTGCGGTCTGGGCTTGACAATTGTTTCAGAGATTGTAAAAAGTTATAATGGGCAAATTCAGGTTGAAAGCGCTCCTGGTCAAGGAGCGACGTTTATTGTTACTATTCCGGCGGAATTGAGGGATTTATGAAAGCATTGGATAAGCGAAATTATGATATTTTGATCGTGGATGATGAGCCTTTGATCCGTCAGTCGCTGTTTGAGATTCTGCGCATCGAGGGGTATCACGCGCATATGGCTCAGAGCGCTGAAGAGGCGCTGAATTTTTTGGCGGATCAACAGGTTGATATTGTTCTGACGGATATGAAGCTGCCGCAAAAAAGCGGCATTGAACTTTTGGAGAGCGTGAAGAAAAGTTTTCCTACGATCGAGGTCATTCTCATTACAGGGTTTGGTTCCATTGAGTCGGCGGTGGAGGCGATGCGTAAAGGAGCCTATGATTATATTTGTAAACCGATCAATGATGAGGAGATCAAGTCCCGTATTCAGAAGATCATTGAGCATAAAGAGATTATTGCCGAGAATTTGAAACTGCGGGAAATGCTGGCCAAGTCGAATCCCACGTCATGCGGTCAGATGATCGGCTCGAGTCCGAGAATGCAGAAAGTTTATCATGTGATCCAATCGGTGGCGACCTCCAATGCCACCATTTTGATCACCGGGGAGAGCGGGACCGGAAAGGGTTTGGCTGCCCGGGCCATTCATCAAATGGATGAGAACCGTTGTGATAAGCCGTTTGTGGAGGTCAGCTGCGGGGCGCTTTCAGAGACGCTGCTGGAGAGTGAGCTTTTTGGGCATGTGAAAGGGGCTTTTACGGGCGCGATCCGTGATAAGGAAGGGCGGTTTGAATATGCCCGCGGCGGAACGATTTTTCTTGATGAAATTGATGCGTTTTCGCCCATGCTTCAAGTTAAGCTTTTGCGGGTGCTTCAGGATGGGGTTTTTGAGAGGGTGGGGGATAATGTGACCCGAAAAACCGACGCCCGCATCATTGTGGCGACGAATCGTCCGTTGACCGATCTTGTTGAGACTGGGGAATTCCGGGAAGATCTGTATTACCGGATCAATGTGATCTCAATTGTGATGCCGCCTTTGCGTGAGCGCAAGGAAGACATGGAAATGTTGACGATACACTTTTTAGAACAATATGCCAATAAAAATGGCAAGAAAATTGCTGGTATTTCAGATGAGATTGCAACGATATTTCTGAACTATCGGTGGCCGGGGAATATCCGAGAGCTTGAAAATGCGGTTGAGGGGGCGGTGATTATGGCAAAGACGGAGATTCTTCAGAAATGGGATGTTCCAAACTCTTCAAAATTTGATGAAGCGAAGAAGCGCGTGACGGCTATGAAGGTCGGCCGTTCTTTGAAAGAGGTCATGCAGCAGCCGGAACGGGATGTGATCATTGCGGCTTTGGAGCAGAATTCCTGGAACCGTAATAAGGCTGCGTCCGTGCTGGGGATTAACCGGACAACGTTGTATAATAAGATGAAAAAATACAATATTGAGTTTAAAAAGTTAAAATAATGGCTTTATTTCATTCTAAAAAACTTATAGAAGAGCTGATTGTCATTGAGAAGTGGCGGGATTGCCTGCAGCGGTTCATGAGCGTTCTTCGGATCAATATTTTCCTGGTTGATCCTTTCGGGCACATTATTGTTTCTCCGCTTACGGATGGGGGCGGTTTTCCTTATGGCGGGACGCTTTTTTCTGAGATGATGCGTCATTTCGGCATGGAAGGGGATGGGTTTTTAAGCTCTTTTGCGCCTTTTGGGGATTATAAAGAGTATCACGGCTGTTGTGATTTACATGCTTTTTTGGTTCCGCTTAAGGGCTACGGTTTGGAGTTTGCTTATATGGTGGTCGGTCCTGTTATATTAAATAAGCGTCTGGATGATGAGGTTTATAAACAACAAGCGGCTGAATATGGTTTTGATGCTGAAGAAACTCTAAATCAGATCAATGAGCTGAGGGTGATTTCACATGTGGCGATGAATGGGATTTTAGATTTGCTGGGAACCATTGGCCGTGAGCTGGTTGATGTGCAGTCGGAAAAGCAGACCCTGACGAAAAAGAAGCTTCGGCATGATATTTTTCCGGAGGGGATCGTAGAGGAAGTGGCTGCGCTTTATGAAACGGCTTCCATTGATGAGCTTTTGGTTTCGGTCCTGGAGATCGCCTTACGGCTTTCAGGCGCATCTTCGGGTTCGATTATGATGGTGGATGAGCAGAACGAGCAGTTGTCGGTGCGTGTTTCCCGCGGATTAAATACGAAATTTACAGATCGTGCTGTTGCTAAGATCGGTGAGGGAGTTTCGGGAGTTGCGGTTCGGGACAACCGGGCCTTTATCATTAAGGGGGTTGAGGGGGATTCCACCATTTGTAGATATTTGAAAAGGGCTGATCTTTCGGATTCGGCAGTGATCCCGCTTTCCGGCCGTAATCGTGTATATGGGGTTTTGAACATCAATGCGATTGATCCCGATAATCTTATTTCTTCCAATTTTTCCTATCTTCAGAGCCTGTCACGGCTGGTCTCCACAGTTCTCGATGCTTAGTTAAAAAAGTGAGGGAGGGTGATTTTCCCGTCGGAAAATTGCCTATTTTTTTATTTACAAATGCCCAGTTCAACCGTATAGTATTTATGAGAATATGCTCATAAGTACCCCCGGGTTGTTTTGAGCAGATGTTAAAAGGAATCTGCCATTTAGTTTTTTCACGGATCAAAGGAGCTCCTCATGGTGAAAGGCCGTCCTAAAAAAGTTCGTTATATTCAGCACATGCCCAAGACGATTACGTTTTCTCCCCGGGGAAGGCCCGGACGTCCGGATGAAGTGGAAATCACGTTTGATCAACTGGAGACTTTAAAACTGGCGGATTTTCAGGGGTTTTCTCAGGAGCAGGGGGCTCAGGTGATGAGCATTTCCCGGGCCAGCTTCGGGCGTATTTTGCGCGAGGCCCGCAAAAGGGTTGCGGATGCCTTGGTTAATGGTAAGATTATGAGGATTCGCATGGGAAGCGCGCAGATCGGAGTAAGAAAAAAGAATTTTTCTTTAGAAACTTTTGAGCAAGAGCTGCTGCATTTTCAATCTCGCAACAAAAAAATTCAGAAAAGCATTGAGGCTGCCGTCATGGATGTTAAGGGAAAGCTATCCAAGGAAGAAGTCCTCACTTCATAACCGGGCCTTGTATCACAAGGATTCTTGCATATGGGCATGCCGAATAAAGATTTGTTTGTCACATTGGCGGACCGCAATTATCTTGAGCAGGCTAAGCAACTGTTCTCCGGTCTTTATTTTAATGCCGGCTGGAGCGGGGATTGTATGCTTTTGGCTCATGATGTGCCGGAGCCGGATTTGGCCTGGTTTCGCAAAAGAGGCATTTTGGTTAGGCATTGCGCACCTTTATTTGAAGGCCCGCAGGGAGGGATGAGCGCGGTTTTAACCAGCAAGTTTTACCTGTTCACTCCGGAATTCAAACAATGGAGAACGGTCATTTATTCGGATGCGGATGCGATTGTCCGTGCGTCTTTGGACGCATTGTGCGGTTTACAAGGGTTTCATTCTGTCAGAGATGTCGCGAAGAAGCAGCTTAAGTTCGAGCTGGTTTCCAAGGGGAAGATTAAAGAAAGATTGTTGGACGCCGGCGAATGCCGCAAACGGATTCAGGACATCAAAAATGAGTACGACCTGAAGAAGGCATTTTTTTGTGCAGGTTTTTTTGTGTTCAGTTCTGATGTCATTGAGGACGAGAATGTATTTCAGGGGTTTTGCCAAATGTTTCGGCGGTGCGCGATGATCAGTCAGCATGGAGATCAGCTGGCGTTTAATCTGTATTTTTATGATCGATGGGGGTCGTTGCCGGTTGTTTATAATGTCCAAGTGATGGGGGATCTCAATCCATGGTTAATTCCTCCGCAGGACGTTTCTGGAATGATTATCCATTTTGTGACGGCCGATAAGCCCTGGATCAATCGAGGGTATTTTTATGCGGAATGGAAAAACAATTTGGATCGGGCGGATTCTTTAAATTTCAACCGGAACCTTGAACGGAAAGCCGTGGTTTGGCATCCGGAGGCAATTGCGGAGGTTGAGATTCTTCTAGAAGAAATCATGAATTCCAAACTCAAGCGTGCTCGGTTGGCCATAGATTGGCTATTTGGCCGTCTAGGGAGGGTTTTTCGTATGGCGAATACGGATCTTTATAACAAGTTGATAAAGCATAAAAAGCAAATGAATATTGACCGGAAGGTCGGTATGGGTTTGTATATTGCTCCGGAGGAATCTATGATCATAAAACTTCGAAGAATCAATCCTTGGAAATAACTCGACGGTGTTCACAAATGTGATATTAACGCGTGTAAGCAAAAAAAGTTCTGCCATGAGTTTATAAATTATATAAGTACTTGTAAATAAATAACTTATGGGATTGTTTACAGATCTTTGGTAGGGTTGTTCGTGAGGAGTTTGTAAAAAATCCAACGGCTCTAAATCGGATCTTTGATTTTTTGGAAATTAAACCGTCTGAAAGTGGGTTTTTTATTAAGGCCCGGCAAGGCAATTTTTAGATGAATATCGGCTATGGAAGCATAAAGATGATGGTGTGTCAGCAGGCCGAGTCTTTAAAAGGGTAGTTAAAGAAGTTCATGGCAGCTGATTCAGCGGTTATGAGTGGCGATTGAAGGGAGAAACGCAACAAGATATTTTTAGATCGGAAATGGTGGCGTGCAGAAGAATATCTAATCGGAGAGGTTCCGAATAGTCCAGTATTTAAGCCTGAAAGGTGGTTAAAAACAGGTTCTGGGTTTTGGTTGTACCTAATTCGCAACTTCCTATAATATATGTTATGTTAACTAGTTTTAATAGGCCGAATAGGGGCTAAACGTTGGCTTCTAAAGCAGTTAGATTATCCTTATGTTTTCCGGAAAACGCTCGTTCTCTTCTTTCTGATGGCTTAGAAAGCACATCATGTTAAAATTTAAAGGGGTTGTTTGTGGGTAATGTGGTGAGTGTGGGCCTGGGTTGTCTCTTCTCCATCCATGATGCTAGGGGTTTGTTGGGAGAAGTCATAATTTAAAGAGGCATTTTTGAACGATGTGGTGTGTGACGCGGTGTTTGTTGATGCGTTAGCGAGATGTTGACTATGTGCTCTGCTTGTTTACTGGTATTGTGGGATTTATTGGATCATTTCTTTGAGGTTAGCCGCATTTTTAGTGCTTTTTGTGCGGAGGGAAGAATTAATGATAGTGTTTTTGTAAAAATGAACCCTCCCCCCTGGTTTTAATGTGTCCCGGGAGGAGGGTTTTCTTGATTGATAAATCTATCTAAGTGAGGCCTTATTACCAGCTTTCCTCATTATCCACAAAGGCGCGGATGATTTTCTGTTCTTGCTTGGGCTTATCTCCGGGTCCTGTGGGGACGTTTTCAATGATTCCCACAACATCCATACCTTGAATAACTTCTCCGAAAATGGTGTGTTTCATATTCAGCCAGGGCGTTGCTTTGGTTGTAATAAAGAATTGGCTTCCGTTTGTACCTGGGCCGGCATTGGCCATGGCCAACAGGCCCGGTTTACTGAACTTAACGGAAGAGCTGACTTCATCTTCAAAGGGGCGGCCCCAAATGCTTTCCCCTCCGCTTCCGGTTCCAGTCGGGTCTCCTCCCTGGAGCATAAAATCTTTGATGACGCGATGAAAAATGAGGCCATTGTAGTAGCCGTTTTTGACATGGGTCACAAAGTTTTCGACTGCCTTTGGGGCTATATCCGGCATTAATCGGATTTTGATCAGTCCCTGATTGGTTTCTAGAACGACAATGGTTTCTGACATGGTTTTATCTCCCGTTGAAAATTGCGCTAAACAGGTTTGAGGTAAAATAAACGCGGCTGTCAAAACAAAGCACAGCAGCGCCATCGTGCTTAAGAGGAAAATGTTGTTTGTGCTGTTGTTCATAGGGCTTCTCCTTTACGACTAGGGGTTGGTTTCGTCCTTTTGATTTTCTTTATTTTTTGAATCGGCAGCTTCTTCCAATTCAAACTTGAGATCTTTAAAAATATCAGGAGTGAGATGCGGCATGTCCGGATCTTCAGGCGGCTGGTTTTCATTCGTAAATGTTAGATTTTCCTCGTCGTCATTCGATTGTTCATTCGGCGAGTCTTCGTACGCGGGTTCTTCAGTTGGCGGTTCTTTTTTTGCGGGTGCAGCATCATCGTCCGTGTTTTGAAGACCAATGCGTTCGACGATCATTTCCGAAAGTTCTTCCGCGGGTGTAAGCGGAGGCAGATCATCAGGCTCGTCCTTTTGCAAATCCATGCCTTCTAAACGGAGTTGTTCCGCAGATAACTGGGGTGGCGGTTCCGGCAAATCCTGCTGCTCCTCCTCGGCCATCTCCTGGGAAGCGGGTGCATCCGGAATGGTTTCTTTCTTGACAGGCTCTTCATCTGGAGCGGAAAGTGGTTTAAGCAAAAGGTCGTCAAAATTGCGATGTGAGGATGGTTGTCCTTCAGAAGGAGTTTCCGATATCTCCCCTCCTAGCTGCTCGGCAGGGAGGCTTTCTGCAGGCTCGTACAATGCCGGTTCGTTTGAAAAATTTTCTAGCGTGTCATCCAGCGGGCTTTCGATGGGTGTTTCTGAATCATCGGGTTTCGGAGACGGCGTGGTATGATCGGTTTCATCTGTGGAAAATTCTTCATCAGTTGCGGAGACGGCAGCGTCTTCACTTTCCATAGAGGAAGTTGCCCCCAGCAAGGACAGGTATTCCGGGGAAGCCGGAAGTTCAAGGGGTTTAGTTCGTTCTTTAGGTTCTTCTGGCGGTTGTGTCTTTTTTTTGATAGCAGAATCATCTTCAGAGGACGGCTGCTGCACTGGTGGTTCTGGGGCAGCGGTGTCCTGTGGTGATTCGTGATCTACGGGTTGTTGAGAAAGAACTGGCGTTTCGGTTGAAGGATATTCGGCTTTTGCATCTGCAGGCTGTTGCTCGTTGGGTTTGGCCGGCGCTTCGATTGTTGTTGTGTCAGGAGCGGCGGACGCTGGCGCGATCGGTTCCTGGTGTTGTTCAGGAGAAGGAGTTTCGGCAACAGGGGCAGGTGGTTCTGCCTCCGGCGGCTTCTCCTCTATTTTTGGTTCCGTCGCTGGACGAGATGCAGCGGCCATTTTAGATGCCGAGGACAGTTGCGTGATTTTTTTGCTTTGTTCTTCTAAGAGGTCTTCTTTGGCATAAAGTTCGCCTTCGAGCTTTTTGATCTTTTCTTCCAATTGGGTAATGCGGGCCGTATACGTGGTGGATTCGGATTTGATCGAGTTGAGTCCTGCCTCAGCTTTTTTGGCAATATCCTTTGAATCCTTGATTTCTTTTTCCAGCAGGTCTTTGACCTTATTAAATTCTTTGCGGTTTTTCTGTTCGTGTTCAAGATCGTTCAGTGTTCTTTCGAGGGATTCTGATTTTTCAATGAACAATTTGTCCAGCTTATCATAGCGTTCTTGCAGCTGCGCAAACTGATTTTTAAGCTCGTCGTTTTGAATCGAAAGCTCCACTTCTTTATCGATGGCGGGATCAGCCTTTTTTATGGGCTGTTCAACGCGGGCGGCAGCTGGCGTTTCTGCGGGTTGATGAATACGGATGGATGGTTTTCCGCTGCTCGGATCCAACCGGATTGAGGCGGTTCCCGTCTGTGGAACATCTCCGGCCAGGGCTGAGGCCTCTATTGGAGAAATGGGTTCGCCCTGATCTGAACGGGCAGTTTTCTTTTTTAAGAGAAGCGGCAAGAGGGATTTGATTTTGTCCAGCACGGAAGACGAAGGTGCCGCAGCAGCAGAAGACTTTATTTCTGTGGGGTTGTTGAGCCCGCTGCGTTGAAGGACCTCGACCGGGGTAACAGGCGCCTCTTTTTTGCTGGGCAATTTTTCTCCGGTTTCTTTTCGGTGCTCATCCCAAATGACTTTCATCACAGCGGAAAAACCGAAAAAAATAATAAGGATCAGCAGATAAAATGGCCACACGGCGTTTTGTGTCCTTTCTCAAAATGCATTATATGTATTAAAACATAAAGCAAAAAAGGTTTCTAGAAAAAAGACAGATTTATTCGTACGTGATGATGTCCACCGTGAAATTCGCACGGATGCGTTTATTTGGACTTATTCTTAAATTTGTGATGGCGTCCCCTCCCATGACAGAGGCTTCTTTTTTCATGCGCCAGTAGATGGAATCCATGTCTTCATTGCGCTCGGTGTTGATCACGATGGTTCCGATGACCTTATGAGGACGGGTGACAGTCTCTAAAACCTCGATTGTCTGCGGGTCACGGGTTTCATCACGGTTTGGCACGACAAGTTGCTGATCGCTGTCCAGGCTATAGATGCTGCAGGAAGAACATGTTAATAAAGTGATCAGAAGAAAAATTGTCAGATGCTGTTTCATCCCTTCCCTCCTTTTTACCCAAAGTATACATTACAATAGGTTTAAGACTTCTTTCGGAAGCCGGTCAAGTTCTTGGGCTCCAAGGATCTTGATAGACCATTTCAAAATCTCGATTTTTTGTTTGAGGCGTTCATCCGGCTCGGTGATGTTTGCCAGGCGATTCCTTTTTAAGAATAGCATTTTTCTAAGCGTTGTAAAGACAATACGGGCTTCACGGGACCGGTTGTTTCCCTGTCTAATGATCGTGTTCATGCCATTGAAGGCCGCCATATTGATGGCGTCATTGTAGTGATCCAGTTTCAGGAGCAGTCTCGGAACAAATGTTGCATAGTATTTATAGCGGTCCATCAGGACCAGTGTCTGCATGATTTCCACGTGCAGGAATGCCGAATCCGAACGGCTATAGGTTTTGAGAAGTGCGCGTTCGGCGGCGGCCTTATCCCGGTTGAATATGTTCAGGGCGTATTTTTCACGCAGAGCGCGTACAGCCGCGGCCGCCTTGATATCAGGGATCGTTTCATCCTGAATCATGGCCAGGAGCGTATCCATATCCTCTTCCAGGTAGCGTTCTGAGAAGCCTTGAATGAGAAATCCGTCATCAAAATAATTGTCATCCATGGCCATTGGATCAAAGATCCCGTTTTCATCAGGTAGTGGTGTTTCGTTTAATGGCTCCTGAACCACCGGCTGGGCAGTGACGCCCGACGGCTGTTGCGCATTGGCTGAGCCGGCAGGGAGTGCCAGAAACAGGATGAGGATGAAAAACACACGGGCCTGTTTTAATGAAGAGATATGGTTCATGATTCAAACTCCATTGTAAAGTCGATGGTGGGCGGTGAATGTGTTAGTGCTCCTATGGAAATCCGGTCGATTCCGGTTTCGGCAATTTTCCGCACATTTTTCAAGGTGATCCCGCCGGAAGCTTCCAGTAAGAATGTTTTTTTGAGACGTGCGCGGATTTCAACCGCGCGTTTCATTTGAGGAACGGCCATGTTATCCAGCAGAATAATACAGGGGTTTGCCTCTAAAGCATGTTTATATTCGATCAGGTTGTCGACCTCCACACATAAGGGTTTTTTTGTGCGGCTTCTGACTTTTTTAACAGCGTCTTGGATTGAGGATTCCCGTTCATGGGCGATCCGGTGATTATCTTTGATCATGACCATTTCATTGAGATTAAAACGGTGGTTCTTCCCCCCTCCGGTGCGGACGGCCATTTTTTCGAGCGCGCGCATGCCGGGAGTTGTTTTTCGGGTATCCAGAATATTGGCAGGAAGGCCTTTGACCGTTTCAACATATTGATGGGTCACGGTTGAGATTCCGGAAAGATAAGATAAAAAGTTCAGAGCCGTGCGTTCGCCGGATAAAAGGGCGCGCGTCTTTCCCTTAAAGCGCATGATGACGGTATTGCGTTTGACGCAATCCCCATCCTTGTGCAGGCAGGTGGTCTTCATCGCGGGGTCCAGCATGGAAAAAATCTGTTCAACAATTTTGACTCCGCAAAGCAGGGATTTTTCGCGCGTCATAATGTAAGCCTCGGACGTTTTGCTCTTATCGAACAGGATATTGGTCGTGATATCTTTATGGCTCAGGTCTTCTTTCAGGGCGCGAGCAATTGTGCGGTTAATTTCAGCTTTCATACGGGTCCCTTTTAGCCGAGGGTTGAGAGAACATCTTCCAAGGCTTTGATTTTTTCAGTGAGCTGATTTAATCTGGTTTTGTCTTTTTCCACAACATCCTGAGGCGCTTTTGCTAAAAATTGGGTGTTGGATAAACGTTTTTGAATGCCTTGATACGCGTTTTGAAATTCGCCGCATTCCTGGCGCATGCGTAATTTTTCTTGATGGATATCAATGATGCCATTTAAGGGAACAAAAAATTTCAAAGTCCCGACGACTCCGCTGGCGGAATCTTTCATCGGAGGCGTTTCTGTGCTCAGTTCGAGTTTTTCGATTCCCGCCATGCTTTGAAGCTTTTCGCGCATCTCTGAGATGGACTCAAGCTCCGGGGCGTCAGCGGTGATGACGCATGTTATTTTTTGGTTCGGTTTGATATTCCATTGCGCGCGGATGTTGCGCAGCACACTGGTCAGTTCCATAAATGTCCGCATCTGTGTTTCAGCTGTTTGATTTTTATAGTCTTCTCTTACCATCGGCCATGGCTGGTGAGAAAGGCTGTCGTTCGAAATCTCCAGATGCTGCCAGACTTCTTCGGTAACAAAAGGAATGAACGGGTGCATCAGGCGAATGGACTGCTCCAGCACGGCGAACGTGACTTTTTGAACGTTGGGATCTTCCAGATCCGGTTTGACCAATTCCAGGTACCAGTCGCAGAAATTTCCCCAGAAAAAATCGTATATGGCATTTTCAGCCTCGGAGAAACGGAATTGCTCCAAAGCGGAATTGACCGTTTCGAGCGTTGTTTGAAAACGGGAAAGGATCCATTGCGCGGGAAGGCCGGCGTTTTTTAGATCAAGGACGTTCAACGGGTTTTCTTTTTGAACGCTGGGCTGGATATTCATCAGCACCAGCCGGCTGGCGTTCCAGATTTTATTGGCAAAGTTACGGCCGATCTCAAATTTGTCTTTGGAGATGTAGATGTCCTGCCCGGAATTGATAATGAGACTGAAGCGTAAGGCATCGGCCCCGTATTCGTCGATGATCTCAAGCGGGTCAATTGCGTTGCCCAGGGATTTGGACATTTTGCGGCCCTGGGCATCCCGGACGGTTCCATGGATAAAAATATCGCGGAACGGCACCTCCCCCATAAATTCAATGCCGGCCATGATCATGCGCGCGACCCAGAAAAAAATAATTTCAGAAGCGGTGAAAAGAGATTGCGTCGGATAAAAAAAGTCGGTGTCCTTGTGTTCTTTGGGCCAGCCGAATGTCGCAAACGGCCATAGCCATGAGGAAAACCAGGTATCTAAAACGTCGGGATCCTGAGTAAATCCATATTTTTCAAAATGTTTTCCGTCGACAGTTGCAATATAAATATCATAGATGCCTTCCGTATCTTTAACGATCGGCATGAGGCGGTCGTCTTGAGGGTTGACCTCTTGGCCATTGTCAGTGTGTATAATACGGACTACCGTTCCGTCTTCTTTCCAGTTTCCATCCAGATAAGAATCCCACCCCCACTCTAATAGTTGATCGGTCCAGTTTTTTTCAGTTAAGGAAACCTGTTTATGCCAGACTGGGATGCGATGCCCCCACCAGATCTGGCGGCTGATGCACCAGTCGCGGATGTTTTCAAGCCAACCGGTGTAGACCTTGCTCCAACGGTCGGGATAGAATTTGATTTTTCCTTCTTCGAAGGCCTTCAAGGCAGGTTCAGCTAACGGTTTCATTCTGACGAACCACTGCTTGGAAAGATAGGGTTCGATCACGGTGTGACACCGGTAACAGTGCCCGACGGCATGAGAATGCTCTGCGATCTTTTCGAGCAGTTTAAGTTTTCCTAGAAATTCGACAATCGCCTCCCTCGCCTCAAAGCGGTCGATCCCTGAGAATTCTCCGGCTTCATCGTTCATGCGCCCGTCCGGATGCATGACGTTGATGCTTTCAAGGTTGTGGCGTCGGCCCATCGCAAAGTCATTGGGGTCATGGGCCGGTGTGACCTTGACCGCTCCGGTGCCGAATTCAGGATTGACAAATTCATCGGCAATGACCGGGATTTCACGGTTGACGATCGGCAGAAGCAAAGTCGTGCCGATAAATTCCTGATATCTTGGATCATTGGGGTTCACGGCAACGGCGGTGTCTCCGAGCATGGTTTCCGGACGGGTTGTGGCGACGGTCAGATGTTTTAATGGATTGTCTTTTAGCGGATAATGAATGTAGTAAAGCGAACCTTGATGGTCTTGATGTTCGGCTTCCTCATCGGAAAGGGCGGTTTGACAGCGCGGGCACCAGTTGATGATGTATTGCCCCTGATAGATCAGCCCTTTCTTATAAAGCGAAACAAATACGTGTCGAACGGCATGATTGTAATCGTCATCCATGGTAAATCGTGTCCGGTCCCAATCACAGGAGGAGCCAATTTTTTTTAATTGGTTGATGATGGTGTCGCCGTATTGTTGTTTCCATGCCCAGAGGCGCTCTAGCAAGGCTTCGCGTCCGATGTCGTAACGGGTCTTCTTTTCTTTTGCAAGTTGTTTTTCGACGACATTTTGTGTCGCGATTCCCGCATGGTCTGTTCCGGGCATCCAGCAGGTTTCATGGCCGCACATCCGCTTGTGGCGGACGATAATGTCCTGCAAGGTATTGTTCAGGGCATGCCCCATGTGCAGAATACCGGTGACATTCGGCGGCGGGATCACCACGGAATACGGCGGCTTCTCCGGATTGGGCTCGGCATGGAAGATATGGTTGTCCTCCCAGAAACGGCACCATTTCGTTTCCACATCCTTAAAATTGAATCGTGTGGACATCTCGGACATAAGCTTATTTTTTTGAATCCTTTAAAAGTTTGTATTCAACGCTGTCGATCAGGGCTTCCCAGCTGGCTTCGATAATATTTTCATGGACGCCGACCGTTGTCCAGGAATCGTGCTGGTCCTGAGATTCAATCAGAACGCGCACGCGCGCGGCGGTGCCTTCGTTGGTATCCAGGACGCGCACCTTATAATCCGTCAAGTGCATGGTTTTTAATCCCGGATACACCTCTGTCAGGGCGTGCCGCAGGGCCCGGTCCAAAGCATCGACGGGTCCATCCCCCTCTGCCGCGCTGAATTGTTCTTTGCCGCCAATTGAGAGGCGGATCGAGGCTTCTGCAAAGATGCGTCCGTCGAAGCGCTTTTCCGTTGAAACTTTAAATCCCTCGAGTTTGAAAAACGGCTGATATTGCTTGAGACTCCGTTTCATGAATAATTCGAAAGAAGCATCGGCTGCTTCAAATTGATATCCCCCGTGTTCCTTTAGCTGAAGATCTTTAAGAAGTTTTTTTGCTTCTTTGGATTTTTTATCCATGGTGATATTCATCTGCTGGGCTTTGATCACGATCGGCATTTTTCCGGCCAGCTCAGAGGTGATAAACCGGCGGTGATTGCCGACGGTTTCCGGCTGGATATGCTCATAGGCAAAAGGAGTTTTGATCACAGCATCGATATGAACTCCTCCCTTATGCGCAAACGCCGAATGTCCGGTAAACGGATGGTTGTCCGGCAGTTTGATATTGCTCACCTCGCTTAAGAAATAGGAAATGTCCGTCAAATTTTTGAGCTGTGAATCAGCAATGGCCTTACGCCCCATCTTGGTGTGCAGGATCCCGATGATGGTCCCTAAGTCGGCATTCCCGCAACGCTCCCCTAGCCCGTTGAAGGTTCCTTGAACCTGCAGGCATCCCTCATCAATAGCGGCGATGCTGTTGGCCACAGCCATGTCCATGTCGTTGTGCGTGTGGATCCCGAGCGGGATTGTGATTATCTTTTTAACTTCCGCGACAATGCGGCGGATATCCTGAGGCAGCGAACCGCCGTTGGTGTCACAGAGAATGATGCAGTCCGCTTTGGCCTTCTGAGCGGTCAGTAAGGTTTTGATCGCGTAATCCGGGTTGCTTTTATATCCGTCAAAAAAATGTTCTGCGTCGTAGAAGACTTCGCGTTTTCTTTTTTTAAGAAATTCTACAGAGTCGTAGATCATGTTGAGGTTTTCATCTAAAGTCGTCCGGATCACATCCGTGACGTGCATGTCCCATGTTTTTCCAAAGATGGTGACGGTCGGTGCTTTTGAGCGGATCAGTTCTTTGAGGTTGATGTCCTCTTCCGGTTTGATCTTGGCCCGCCGTGTTGAGCCGAAGGCGGCGATCTTGGCGGTTTTGAGCTTTTTATTTTGGACCAGCTTGAAGATTTCCCGGTCTTTGGGGTTTGACCCCGGCCAGCCGCATTCAATATAATGCACGCCGAGATGATCGAGTTTTTCAATGATCTTCAATTTGTCATTGACGGTAAAGGAGATTCCTTCGGTTTGGGATCCGTCCCGTAAGGTGGTATCGTATATCACGACGCGATTGGACATAATGACTTCCTTTCTGTTCCCCTAAAACCCTCTAAGACGGGAACCTTACGCGAGGGTATCCAGCTTAAAGGCGCTGTGAAGGGCCTTGACAGCCTTATCGGTTGATTTCTGATCGATGATGCAGGAAATGCTGATCTCCGATGTCGAAATCATATTAATATTTACCTTATGCTCTGCCAATGTTTCGAACATCTGCGCGGCAATGCCGTGGTGGGATCGCATGCCCGAACCGACAATGGAAACGCGTGCGATGTTCTTGTCCGAGGTGACCGTTCCGGCCTTAATTTTCTTGGCAACACTTTCTGTAACCTTAATGGCTTTGGCCAGATCATTTTTTGACACGGTGAATGAGATATCCGTATGTTTTGTGTGCGATACGTTCTGAACAATGGTGTCAACGCTGATGCCGGACTTGGCAAGTTCCGTAAAGATCTTGGCGGCTACTCCGGGTTTGTCAGGAACAGCAGCGATGGTGATCTTAGCTTCGGATTTATTGCAGGTCACGCCCCGTACGGCAATATGTTCAAGTTTGTCATTTTCTTTGATGATCATGGTTCCCTCCTCCTTGGAAAAGCTTGACCGAACATGGATCGGTATGTTGAATCTTTTGGCTACCTCGATGGAACGCGCCTGCATGACCTGAGCGCCTAAAGACGCCATTTCGAGCATTTCATCGAAGGTGATGGTTTTAATTTTTCTGGCAGTCGTTTCGATGCGAGGATCTGTCGTATAGATGCCCTTGACATCGGTATAGATCTCACAGACCTGCGCGCGTAGGGTTTTGGCCAGGGCCACGGCCGTCAGATCTGAGCCGCCCCGTCCCAGGGTGGTGATATCATTTTCATCCGTGACTCCCTGGAAGCCGGCCACGATGACGATTTCATTGTTTGCAAAGGCCTTTAAGAGCCGTTTGTTATCAATGGTCTCGATGCGAGCCTTTGTGTGAGATTTGGTGGTGCGGATCCCGACCTGAGCCCCCGTCAAAGAGATGACCTTATGCCCGAGGGCCGTGATGGCGATCGCCAATAACGCGCAGGAGATCTGCTCGCCGGTGGACATGAGCATGTCCATTTCACGATCCGGCGGTTCTTTCATGATCTGGAAGGCCATTTCTTCGAGTTCATCGGTGGTGTCCCCTAATGCGGAGACGACGACCGCGACATTATTTTTTGATGTTTTTGCGTCAAGAATTCTTTGGGCCACGGCTTTGATGCGCTCAATATTGGCAACCGAGGATCCCCCAAACTTCATGACAATAATTGGTTGTGTGCTCATAGCAGTTCCTTTTCACAGATATTTATTTGTAAAATAAGTCATTAAATCTTCCCCGCTGGAAAATATATTTCCACGGCTTTTCGCAGAACCCTCATTATATTCAATGGAACCGTCGCTGGCAATCCCTTTTCCATAAATGACAAAAGGGACTGGGTCGGCGGTATGGGTCCGTAAATGAAGCGGTGTGGGATGATCCGGCAGGACCATGATCCGCACATCCGAGTGGTCACCGAAATGATTGAGCACTGTTCCTACAATATCCTTGTCAATGCGCTCAATGGCCTGGATTTTTTCGGCAACATCGCCGTTGTGGCCCGCCTCGTCCGGTGATTCAATGTGGATAAAGACAAAATCATGGTCTTTGAGGGCGCGCAGGGCATAGTCGGCTTTTGCCTTGTAGTCTGTATCATAATAGCCTGTCGCGCCGGGAACGTTGATCACATCCAGCCCGGCCAGCCGCCCGATGCCGTTGACCAGGTCCACGGCAGAAATGATCGCCCCATGGAGTTTGAATTTTTCCTGAAAAGGTTTGAGCGTCGGTTTGGTCCCCTGCCCCCAGAGCCAGATCGAGTTGGCCGGGTTTTCACCCAAGTCCACCCTGACCCGGTTGATGGGGTGATCGGTAAGGATTTTCTGCGAGGCCTCAATGAGTTTTAAAAGCATCGGGGCCTGTTTGCCCTGAGGCAAATGTTTGACAAAGGGTCTTCCCATAATGTCGTGCGGGGCCCAGCAGCGGATCGCGGTAAAATCTTTGACATTGCGCACCTTAAGGATTGTTAAGTGCCGGTAACTTTTCCCGGCAATGAACTGAACGTCTTCATCGGGAATGGCCTTATTTAAGGCCTCGATCAGCTGAGACGCTTCCGAGCTCGGAATATGACCGGCGCTGTAATCTTTAAGCGACGTTCCATCAAGGGTGACCAGATTGCAGCGAAATGCAATTTCATCTTCTTTGAGGTCGATCCCCAAATTGGCTGCCTCCAGAGGAGCGCGTCCGGTGAAATTTAATTCCGGCCGGTATCCTAAGAGGGAAAGATTGCCGATTTCGGAGCCGGGATGCATGCCCTTCGGGATGGAATGCAGCAATCCCTGGGTTCCGTTTTGAGCCATAAAATCCAGGTTGGTGGTATTGGCTGCCTGAAGAGGTGTTTGGTTTTCCAGCTCTTCAAGAGGCTCATCAGCCATGCCGTCCGGAACAATGACAATAAATTTCATAGCGCTACCCCTAAAGTGTTCGTTCTAAAATGTTTACGAGAGTATTTACTAATTTCCGCCGGGAGCGGCTGCAGGCCGAGACCTGTTGTCCGCTTCGGTCAACAATATATCCTGTATAACCATCGGATAGAGAATTTGCAACAAGCAGATCACAATGGTTTTCTTTTAATGATTTTCGCGCCGCCCGGGTCAGGATATTCTCATGGCAGGACGATTCCAGTTTAAACCCGACCAAACAGGCGTTGGGCGCTTTGCGCCGGATCATTTTGATTAATTTCGGCGTCGGGACAAATGTCAGGGTCAGCCGCGGTGTATCTGACGGGATTTTTCCCCGCAGAGGACGGGTTAATTTAAAATCTGAAACTGCCGCCGCATGGATAATACAGTCAAAAGGTTTCTGAAGCTCCCTTTTCAAAAGATTGTGGAGTTCTTTAAAGAACGTAAATTTTTTAATCCGGATCTCCTCTGTCTGAAGAGGGCTTGTGACCGGTCCTTCTAACAGAGTGACCTTTGCTCCGGACTGTGCGAGTTTGATGGCTAGCATCTGTCCGAGGCTGCCGGTGGAACGGTTGGCCAGAATTCGCATCTGATCGATTTCGATCCAGGTCGGTCCACAGGTTATAAGACATGTTTTATTTTGCAACGCCATATTCCGTGACCTTTTGTCCTATAGCCCGATCGCTTTGAGAATAAGCTGAATGTCAGGCTTGAGCTTGAGCGGTTCCGGGATATTCTTGATGGCGATATTCGGATCTTTAAGGCCATGACCGGTCAGGGTGCAGACAACCCGTGTTCCTTGATGCGCTTTAAAGTATCCGTTTGCGGCATATTTCAGAAGTCCGGCCACAGAAGCAGCGGATGCCGGTTCCGCAAAAACACCGCTCTCCCCTGCCAATAGTTTATAGGCAGCCAGAATTTCTTCATCCGTGACCATATCAATCGTTCCGCCGGATTCATCGGCCGCAGCTTGCGCGGATGTCCAGCTGGCTGGATTCCCGATACGGATGGCCGTCGCAATGGTTTCGGGGTTTTCGACCCGGTGTCCCAGAACAATCGGAGCTGATCCAGCGGCTTGAAATCCCAGCATCCGGGGAAGTTGTTTTGTTTTTCCTGCGTTCTTATATTCTTTGTAGCCTTTCCAGTAGGCCGTGATGTTGCCGGCGTTGCCGACCGGGATTGCGTGAAATTCCGGAGCATCATCCAAACAATCGCAGATTTCAAAGGCGGCGGTCTTTTGGCCCTCGATCCGGAAAGGATTGATGGAGTTCACCAGTTCGACTGGATAATTGTCAGTAATCGTTCGAACCAAAGTTAACGCGTCATCAAAATTGCCCTTGATCGCAATGACCTGGGCCTGATGGATCATGGCTTGCGCGAGTTTTCCCAGGGCGATGTTGCCATCGGGAATCAAAACAACGCATTTCATGGTTTCACTTCTTACCGCGTAAGCGGCGGCAGAAGCGGATGTATTGCCGGTTGATGCGCACATCACGATGCGTGCGCCCTTCTCTTTGGCTTTGCTGATGGCCATGGTCATGCCGCGGTCTTTAAAGGACCCGGTCGGGTTTAACCCTTCATATTTCAAAAAGACCTGCAATCCGGTTTGTCGAGACAGGGTTGCTGACGGGATTAAGGGGGTATTTCCCTCCAGAAGCGTCACCACCGGGGTCTGTTGAGTAACCGGTAAGAAATCTCGATAATGATTGATGATGCCGTTCCACTTCACTTCATTGTCCCTTCGTCATTGGTCTATGTTTAAAGATTTTCCATGCGGATGGCGACTGGGCGGCTCTTCACGACGGATAATGTGTCATGGATGTATGTGAGCGCCTGCTTAACCTTTTTCTCAGGGGCGCAGTCGGTGATGATGATCAGCGGGACTGCTCCGGACGGGCTGTGTGCCTTTTGGGAAACAGAGTTAATGCCGATCCCATAACGGCCGAACACCCCGGCGATCTTTGATAAGACCCCGGGCTTGTCAACGGCCATGAACCGTACATAAAATTTGGTCGAAATCTGGTCAATGCTGGCCAGTTTGAGGCCGCGCGTTTCGTGGTAGTAATTTCCGATAAAACTCGACGGATCACAGTCCCCTCGCGTGGAAAGATTGATAAGGTCGCTGACCACTCCGGAGGCCGCGGCCATCTGACCGGCTCCCTCCCCCGAAAGCATGACATCTCCCAGAGGATCCGCCTCCATCAGAACAGCATTTAAGACTCCGTTGATGGAAGCCAGCGGATGATTTTTGCTGATCAGAGTCGGATGCACCCGGGCTTCGATCCCGGAGTCTTTTTGCTTGGCGATCCCCAAGAGTTTAATGCACAGGCCGAGTTCCTTGGCATACTGAATATCTTCATGTGAAATATGGGTAATGCCTTCTGTGTAGATGTCTTTGGCGAGTATGAATTTACCAAAGGCCAAATACGTTAAAATAGAAAGCTTATACGCGGAATCCATGCCGTTGATATCAAGGGTCGGGTCTGTTTCTGCAAATCCCTTGGCCTGAGCCTCTTTGACCGCCTGGTCAAATCCGACACCCTCAGCGGCCATCACCGAAAGAATATAATTGCAGGTCCCGTTGATGATGCCAAAGATGCCGGTGTATTGATTGCCGGCAATGCCTTCGGTCAATGTTTTAATGATTGGGACTCCGGCGAGTACAGAGGTCTCGAAATAAATATTTTTTTTATGCTGTTGGGCGGTTTTAAAAAGTTCTTTTCCGTACTGCGCGATCAGGGCCTTGTTGGCGGTGACCACATGTTTGCCGTTTTGGAGCGCTTCCAGCACAAATTCTTTTGCGGGATGCAGGCCACCGATGAGTTCAACGATCACATCAATCGAGGGATCTTTCAGAAGGACCGACGCATCATGGGTCAGAAGAATTTTACCGAGGCCTTTGGGCTTTTTCTTTTTAAACTGGAGGTCGCAGATTCCCCGCCATTCAAACTGAACCCCGAATTTATCGCCAATATGCTGATGTTTGTTTTTTAAGAACTCAACAACTCCGGCGCCGACATTGCCGTATCCGAGCAGTCCTAAGCGTAGTGTTTTCATGATTCTTCACTCTCGCTGCGTTCGAAGAAAAGAATGGCTTGCTTCAGGACTTTTTCTGCGTCTGGGTCAAGATGCTGAAACTGAATACGTGTTTCGTAAACAATACCATGGATGCGTTCATGGGATTCCAGGACTCTTCCTTCAAAAGACGATAATCCGGAGAAAAAGGGTGTTTTGATTTCAATTCCTAAGAGAGACCCTGGGGAAAACGGCTTTTCCGTGACGATGCAGAGACCGCCTAAACTTATATTTTTGATTTGAGAAGCCGGAAACTTTTCTGAGGGTTTTGCTAAATCAAAATAATCAAAAATAAAATTTTTGCTGATCCGGATATATTTCCGGCGATCATCATTAGGAGTGGGATTGTTCGTCATGTGGGCTCCCCTGTTCTGATTAAATAGTCGGAGCGGACGGATTTGAACCGTCGACCCCTTGTACCCCATACAAGTGCGCTAGCCAGCTGCGCTACGCTCCGTAAGTTATACTAATAAAGATAATAAAATATACTATAACGCAATATTTGAGAAAAGTAAAACTTGGAAGGAATTATACCAAAAAAATAAGCAAATGGGCGTTTTTTTCAAAAAATTATTCAGCCTTGGTTTTTCGGCTCATGAGGTCCAAAACCGCCTTTTTGGGGGATTTCTTTTTTGCGATGATCTGATAAACTTCATGGCAGATCGGCATGTCAATCGGAAGCCGTTTAGAGATTTTTTCAACGGCTTTAGCGGTTTCAACGCCTTCGGCGACCATGCTCATGCGATCCAAAATTTGGGCAATGGTCTGCCCCTGTCCCAAGGCCTCACCGACCGAACGGTTGCGGCTGGAAGGGTTAAAACAGGTGGTCGCCAAGTCTCCCAAACCTGCCAAACCGTAAAATGTTTTTGGCCGGGCGCCTAAGCGTGTTCCAAGGCGGATCATTTCCACAAGTCCCCGTGTGAGGAGGGCGGATTTTGTGTTTGTTCCGTAACCCAATCCATCGCAGACTCCGCAGGCAATGGCGATGACATTTTTAAGGCTTCCCCCCAGCTCGACACCGTTGATGTCGCTGCTGCGGTAGATCCGGAATGTCTGAGAGTTGAAGAGGGCTTGAATGTGTTGCGCTGTCCGCGG
Source organism: Candidatus Omnitrophota bacterium (assembly GCA_038222225.1). Lineage (GTDB taxonomy): Bacteria > Omnitrophota > Gorgyraeia > Zapsychrales > JANLHA01 > JAKLFA01. The sequence goes on along the minus strand of JBBRHV010000011.1, from coordinate 5,687 downwards.
ATTTTTGGAGGCAACGACAGCGGTGGATGGGATGTTGCGGGCAACTTCCTTGGCAATGGTTGGTCCGGAGAGCACGGCGAGTTTCACTTTGCCCAGCTCTTCCTCAATAAGGGCAGACATACACAGGAGTTTGCGAGTATCAATGCCTTTGACAATGCTGAGAATGGTTTTTGAACGGAGTTCTTTAGCCGAAGATATTTTTTTTATGCGCCTAAGCACGGAATCAAGATATTGTGATGGCGTTGATAAAATAAGAACATCGGACTGCTTGAACGCCTGTTCAAGGTCGTCGGTCGGCGTCAGGGTTTTCGGGAACCGGATCCCTGGAAGAAAGTTTTTATTTTCTCCTTCTCGCTTCATGGCGCGCACATTTTCCGGAAACGCGCCCCATAGAAGAACCGGATGTCCGCGTTGCGCGAGGTAGACGGCCAGCGTTGTGCCCCAGCTTCCATCTCCAATAAATGTGATTGTTTCACGGCCCATAGCGGCGATCCTTTGTGTCACAGCCTTCACTTTTTCCACGGGCTTTGTCCGTGGATTCGATCGGCCCGCCGGCAGGGATTTTAGGCCCGCGCCAGGTAAAACAGATCGTTTTAAGCATTATCCGTGCAGCCTTATGATTATTATAAGCGGCCTTTCAGTTTTTGCAAGCCGCATAAAAAAAATAAACATGATTTGATGGGTGTTTGTTTTTCTCTATAATGAATAGCATGAATCCATTAAAGTACATCGGTATTTATTGCGGCGCGTTTTTTGCTGTCGGATGGGTGTGCGGATATAACCCGATTGCAATCTATATGTTATTTCCCATTGCCATTTATGATCCGGGATTAAACGGTTTTGAGCTTCACCGTTTGCCTCTTCAATTCGAACTATCTCCGGTTCTATTCCTGGCAGGTGTTTATGGAATCGGTCTTTTGGTCACCTATGGCTTGTCAGCAAAGAAAGCAAATTTTGATTTTGTTGTGTTGAGAAAAAATATTTTTATCGGTTTGATCTGCGTCGGGTCTATTTTCATGTTGTTTCAGCTAAGAGGACAACGGCATTTTCTAAAAAAGAATGTTGAGTTTGATTTTCAAAAATTCACAATACGCGAGAAGCTTCCTCAAATGCTTCATTTTGCGGTTCGACAGGCAAATTCGGTTCATGAGAAATATCCAGGCCAAGCGCTAAGCTTGCAGCTCGATATGGGTGAGGACTGCAGCCAGGACCCTTGTTTTTATGTTAAGCGGGCGTTGGAGTATTATTTATATCCGATTGATGTCGCGGATATCCGGGGCCAAAACATAGAAGGCGATCTGACTTTCGAAGAGGATGTTTTGACCGCAAAAAAGCACTGATAGATCAGATGTGACGGGGAAACTTAAGGAGCATAAATATTTATATTTTTTTTAAATTATTTATTTCGGGATTTTGCCTTGCCGTGCCCTTTTTTTTGGGGCATGAAGTCATTGCAGCTTTATCTCCTCAATCTAGGCCGGCATGGCGTTATAGTTTGGCTTTTTGTGTGGGCGCCGGCCTGATTTCTTTTTGGGTCTTTGTGCTGGGAGTGATGCGACTTCCTTTAACGGTCATGGTTGTCAATATTCCAATTTTTGGTGCTGCGATATGGTTATTCATTTTACGAGAATTGAAAAAGTGCATAAAGGACCGGAACAGAATTCAATGGTTGGGGCGCCGTGTTCTGGATTTCCGGTTTTGGATTTCAATCAGCGTTTTTTTAAATATGCTTTTTATTTTTGTAGCTGCATATGCTTTTCAGACTTATGCCTGGGATTCATTGTCGTATATTGCCTTTCAGGCTAAGGTGGTTTTTTTTGAACGGAGCTTTCAATACGGTCATGGTCTGCCGCATCCCTCCGCTCCTTTGGGGATTCCGCTTTTTCAGTTTTGGCTGAATCTGAATTTAGGGTATTGGAGTGATTATTTTATTCAGCTGCCGTTTCCGATGTTTTTCATCTCTCTTCTTGCGGTTGTATGGTCATTTCTGAAGGAACATGTTTCCAGCAGGGCTGCCTGGATTGCGCTTTTTCTGATGTTATGCGCAAATCTTCCGGTGTATCATGCGACAATCGGCTATGCGGATCTTCCACTGTCTGTTTATATTTGTTCAGCGATCCTGCTCGTTTTTGAATCGGTAAAAATTCAGGATGAGCGGTTGCTGTTGATCGCCGGGCTTTGCGCTGCTTTGGGGGCCTGGACCAAGCTGGAAGGGGTTGTTTTTCTATTGATCGTGTATTGCTTGTATGTGTTTTTGGTATGGCGCTCGCAAGAATCCATGCGAATGGGAAAATTTTTAAAGCGAACAATGTTCTTGGGTGTTTTCTTTGTTCTCGTATTCGGAGTTCACTGGATCTACAAGCAACGGTTGGGGCTTTTGATTTTTGCTGATCGGTTTCGAATGTTAGATCTTAACGAGGCGGTTGTTCGTTTTAAAAGCTTTCTTTTGGCAGCTGCTCAGAGCTTGTTTTATTTAGTCAATTGGAATGTGAACTGGTTTTTATGGATCGCGGTGATTGTGCTGACTCCGTTTTATAAGAATCGATTGTCCGGTTATCTTTTTATCGGGATTTCTCTTTTTTGGCTGGCATGGTCCGGGTGTTTTATCCTGACGAATAATTTTCAATATATGACGGGTGTTTTATCGCGCGCTGTCCTTCAGTTTTTTCCTTTGGTGGCCATGATGAACGCGATTTGTTTAGATGCCTTTATTTTTGAAAAAACAGGACGTAATGGAAAATAAAATTTGCAAGGGGGCCACATGAGATTTGTTAAGTTGACTATTCTCTATGTATTGAGTTTTTTTGCGGTGGCTTGGGCCTGCGGGCATCCTCCGCTTGATTTATCACGGGAGCTGCCCGTAGCGTTGAGTGACATATCAGTCAACCGTTCTTTGATCGGCTTGCTTCCTGGGGGCGCGAATCCGTTTTCTATCCTAGTCGGTTCTTTTCTTATTGGGTCTATCGTTGCGATCTTTCTTGAGAGGAACCGAAAGGCGGTTCTTCAGAATATCGTTTTTGGATTGATTGTACTGCACTTTGTATTCTATTTTTTTCAGATTGCGGGGTTGATCTCTGATTTGGATAAGGACTTTGATGTTTCCGGTTGGCGGCTTGTTAAGGTTGGGCATTATTGGTCGGGTCCAGAGAACCCAAAGATTTTAGCAGAGCGGATTAAGCTTATCTTGCCGCGATCGAGAATGAAGCTGGATTTTCAGAGCGATTTTCCAACAGACAAAGATCCATATTTTTATTTGGGACGCAGTCTAGCATATCATCTTTACCCGGTAGATATTCGCGGCGTTCGTTCGGGGATCTCTGACGGGTGTTTATTCCTCGATGTTTATGGATTGCCAGGCGTCATTCCTTCTGAATATAAAACGGTTCTTTTTCTGGAAAAGGGAGTTGCCGTCGCGCTTAAAGAAGACATGGCTCTAAGGAGGTAGTATGTTCGTCCCGTTTTTCTACAGTCTGTTATTCCCTTTTGTGCTGGGATATGTTTGTGTTGCAGGGGTTTTTCCAAAGCTGTCAGAATGCTTAAAGTTGGGTTTATCGTATGGATTTGGAATGGGGGTCATCGCAACCTGGGTCTTTTTGCTAGGATCGGTGAACGTGCTGCCATTGATATGGCCGGTCATGAATATTCCGCTGTGCGCGGTGGCCTGTGTGCTGTTTTGGAAATGTTTGTCAAATGTCAACGCTCGTTCGGTCGATATTCAGCGGCAATTCAGTGGGCTGGAATGGTCGCTGCTTATTTTTATTGTGGTGAATTTTATGCTTGTATTTTTTGTGGCCACGGCATATTCGGTATATGGCTGGGATGCCATTGCGACAGTTGTATTCAAGTCTAAGGTTTTTTTCTTTGAGCGTTCATTTGAATTTAATCAGAATTTGCCGCATGCTTCCTATCCTTTTCATGTTTCGCTCATGTATTTTTGGATCGCGGCAAATTTTTCTCAGTGGAATGATACGGTGATTAAAATTGTCCAGCCTTGTTTTTACGGCTCTTTATTATTGTTGCTGTATGGGGTCTTGCGAAATTTTATCAGCCGTACATATGCTTTGCTGGGAGTCGGTTTGCTTGTGAGTTCTGCATTTCCTCTGTTTCATGCGACCGTTGCTTACACAGACTTGATTTTGAGTTATTATATGTGCGGGGCGTTATGGATTTTGATTTTGGGATTTAATCAGAATAAGCCAAAGTTTTTTTTGATTTCCGGTTTATTTGCCGCGTTGGCATGTTTTGTCAAATATGAAGGCTTAATAGGCATGGGTGTCATGCTGCTGCTTTACGGGTCGTCTTTGATCAGAAGCCGCTTAAAATCAGTTTTTTTCAAGGAACACATTCGAAATCTTGTGGCTTTATGCGGTCCAGCGATTGCTCTGTATTTTTACTTTACTTTTTTCAAAAGCGCATATGGAGTTCCTATGGGCGAACCGGGAAGAACAGTACTTGTGCTTTCGTCGCATCTCGTCGCGAACATGATTTATATGCTGCGTCTCAATGTGATCAATTTCACCATCAGTGCAAATTGGGGAGGGAACTTCTATATTTTTTTTCTGGTGTGTTTTGCGCAATTCTATGTCGTTCGTCGAGAAATGAGTTTTGCATTGCGTTGCGGGGGTTTGTGTATACTGTTCTTCATTGCCGCTCAGGTCGCATTGTTTATCTTCACTCCTGCCTTAAGTCTTGTTGGGAGGAATATCTACGAGCCAATGTCTCGTCTTATTTTGCAATATTTTCCACTCATCCCGTTTACATCGGCAATTGCCTTAGAACAGATTTTTTTAAAAAATGGTTCAAGCTGAATATAAAAAATTTTTTTGCTGGAAAAAAGTTGCCGTCGCTTTCATGGAAAATACGGCTTTAGGGAGAGGATATGCTGGTTGCCTTTTTTTATAGTTTGCTATTCCCGGTTTTACTTGGATATGTGCTTGTGGCATGGGTTTTCCCGAAACTTTCAGAATGCCTAAGGCTGGGCTTGTCGTATGGATTTGGAATGGGGGCAATCGCAACATGGATCTTTCTATTGGGATCATTTCGCGTGCCGTTAATGTGGCCGGTCATGAATCTTCCGCTGTGCGCGGTGGCGTGCGTGCTATTTTGGAAATGTCGATCATGGGTCGATGTTCGTCCAGGTGATATTCAGATCCGTTTCAGTGGATTTGAATGGGCTTTGCTGGTCTTCATCGGGATGGGTTTTCTGTCTGCATTTTTTGTGGCTACGGCCTATCCGGTACATGGCTGGGATGCCATTGCGACAGTTGTATTCAAGTCTAAGGTTTTTTTCTTCGAGCGTTCATTTGAATTTAATCAGAATTTGCCGCATGCTTCCTATCCTTTTCATGTTTCGCTCATGCATTTTTGGATCGCGGCAAATTTTTCTCAGTGGAATGATACGGTGATTAAAATTGTCCAGCCTTGTTTTTACGGCTCTTTATTATTGTTGCTGTATGGGGTCTTGCAAAATTTTATCAGTCGCGCATATGCGTTGTTGGGCGTATCCTTGTTGGTGAGCTCTGCATTTTTTCAGTTTCATGCGACAATTATGCTGGCCCCTTTTGTCTAGACCAATTTTTCCCTGCAGAGGCGACTTAAATTTTCTGTGAAGCCGCCAATACCGGATCTATGAATTCCAACCCTGAAAATACCGACCAGGGCGTTTTGTAACCAAGTGACGAATGTCG
>JBBRHV010000010.1:0-50547 GCA_038222225.1 Candidatus Omnitrophota bacterium | reverse complement strand
TCATGCGCGTCGAACAGGACAACGGCACGCTGCACGGCGTGATCGTCCAATTCGGCGGGCAGACGCCGCTGAATTTGGCGCAGGAGCTGCATGATAACGGCGTGCCGATCATCGGGACGACGCCGCAGAGCATTGATTTCGCGGAAAACCGCGAGCAGTTCCGGAAGAAGATGATCGAGCTGGGGATCCTTCAGCCGGAAGGCGACACCGCCAGGTCATTGGATGAGTCTCTGGTCATCGCGCAAAGGCTCGGATATCCTTTGATGGTTCGCCCATCCTATGTTCTCGGCGGACGCGGCATGGAAATTATTTATGATGAAAAGTCCTTAACGCGATATGCCCTTGAAGCGATCAACGTGAGCCCCGAACATCCGATGCTGATCGACCGGTTTTTGGATATGGCCATTGAGGCGGAAGTGGATGCGGTCGCCGATGGAGAGAATGTCTTTGTGGCCTCGGTGATGGAGCATATCGAGCTGGCCGGCGTTCATTCGGGGGATTCGGCCTGTTCGATCCCGAGCCGTACCATTTCAAAAAAGAATCTTGAGACGATCGAGACCTACACCAAAGCGATCGCCAAGGAGCTGAAAGTCATCGGGTTGATGAACATTCAGTTCGCGGTCTGTAATGACAAGGTCTATATCCTTGAGGCAAATCCGCGTGCGTCCAGAACCGTGCCGATCATCTCCAAGGTGATCAATATTTCTCTGGCGCGCATCGCGACTGAAATCATGCTGGGGAAAAAGATTTCGGACTTTCCCGAACTGAGAAAAAGGACCATTCCCTATGTTGCCGTGAAAGAGGCGGTCTTTCCTTTTAATATGTTTCCGGAGGTTGATCCGGTTCTGGGCCCGGAGATGAGGGCCACCGGAGAGGTCATGGGCATGGCGGATGATTTTGGGCGCGCGTTTTATAAGGCTCAGGATGCCGCCGGATACGCCTTGCCGGTCACGGGTAATGTGCTGCTGACGGTCGCAGAGAAGGATCGCAAACACCTGCTTCCGATCGCGAAGAAGATCGCGGCTTTGGGATTGACAATATTCGCGACAGAAGGCACCGGACAGTTTTTGGATGCGCACGCGATCAAGAATACACGGATAAAAAAGCTTTGCGAAGGGCGGCCGAATATTTCTGATGCCATTAAAAACGGCGAGCTCCAGTTGATTATTAATACGCCGCTCGGCAAGGACAGTAAAGATGATGACAGCTATATCCGGATGGCGGCGATCCAGCAAAAGGTCCCGTATGTGACTTCTCTTGCTGCCGCACAGGCGAGTGCTGCCGGGATCGAAGCCATGCAGAAAGGCAAGATCGTTCCCAAAGCGCTTCAGGAATATCATGCTGAGCTGAAATGAAGGTGATAATAATAAAGGTGTCATAAAGGTGTCATAAAGGTGTTAGACATCTTTATTTGAAAATGTACAAATTCAGATACTATCCGACAGTCCGGACTAATGGATATTATAAGCCAAACTGGACATTTAGTAAGGTTTAATTAGGGTGAAAAAGGATAAAAAAGGTGAAATCCAAAGAAATTTGAGATATGCTCATTTCATTAGGGTAAATAAAATTACTAGCCCGGCAGTCTTTCAGACTGTCGTAGATTAATTGTTCGACCGGAAGAGATAAACACATGCTAGACGATGCCCCAATTTTATCGCACAAGCATTACAGTTGCCCGACGTTGTTTGAACCGTCAGCACTGTTACGGGAGGCTAGGCGGCAGAAATCACTTGTCGCGTGCGACATACCGGGTATCTGCGTACTTGACCCTGACGGTGATTTGTCGCGCTATTTGCAATATTCGGGAGCGAAGCGACATCCGGGGTGGGCTTGCTACCATACGGATATGTACGAGCTTGAACTTGATGCCGTGACCATCGGAGTCATCGGCTGCGCGGTTGGCGCATCATTTGCGGTTCTCATCGCGGAGCAACTTTTCGTATCGGGCTGCGAACTTCTCATCAGCGTGACTTCGTCCGGTCAGCTCGTCGAGGTTGATGCTCCACCTTACTTCATTCTTATCGACAAGGCCCTGCGTGATGAAGGAACGAGTTATCACTATCTTCCGCCATCCGCGTATGCGTTCAGGCGCACCGCGCTTGACTCGCTGGCCGATAGCATTCCGGCCAAGGCACGGCATGTCATTCGCGGTGGCACATGGACAACCGACGCTCCCTATCGCGAGACTACGGAAGCCATTGCTTACGCGAAATCCTTGAAACTCCTTGCCGTAGAAATGGAAGCTTCCGCGCTCTATGCATTCGCGGAAGCACGAGAAAAGGACGTAATATGCTTCGCCCATGTGACCAACCGCATGGCGACAGTCCAGAATGATTTTGAAAAAGGGGAGAATGCTGGAAATACCGCAATGATTCACCTGCTTGCGATCATTGCGAAGGAATGGAGGGCGGGGAAATGAAGACGAGAGAAAGCGGGATGCCTGACGAGGGAATATGGCAGACATTCTTTAGCCCGAGTGAAACCCTGTTTGCTCTCGGCCTGCAGAAAGACATGTCGGATGTGACGGAGTTCGGGTGCGGATACGGAACGTTTACGATTCTTGCGACGCAGATCATCAGGGGAACGTTACACGCATTTGATATTGAAGCAGAAATGATCGCGTCAACTAGAACCAAGGCACAACAGCACAATGTTTCCAATGTCCGACTCTATCAACGCGACTTCGTTTCAGAGGGCACTGGCCTACCGGACGCTTCGATGGACTACGTGATGCTTTTCAACATTATTCATGCGAAAGACCCTGAGATACTGCTCACTGAGGTATTCCGTATTCTACGATTCGGCGGATTCCTCGGTATCATGCACTGGAACTGCGATCCTACAACTCCGCGAGGGCCGTCCATGAACATCCGGCCCAGACCGGAACAGTGCGCGAGGTGGGCGAAAGAGGTAGGCTTTACCATTGCAAAGCGACATATCGACTTGCCCCCCTACCACTACGGAATCGTCGCTCAGAAACGGAGCAATCAACAAGAAAAGACGGTCGAACAACCGCATTGACACGTATTTTGAACCCGCGCAGACGCGACTTCAAAAACGGTCATGCGGGACGTTATGCGTAAAGAAAAAGGGCAAATTGAATCAATTGCCCAATAAGTAAGTATTAACTTCGGAATGGAAGTCCGAAAAGGGAGGCGCCTTGGGGATTCTAAACCGGCTGTTGGGCGTAAAGCCAATTGACTCCGTGACCAAAGACCATATCGCTGTAATAGATGTTGAAACCACTGGCCTGTCGCCCTGGCGCAATGATCGCGTCGTGGAAATAGCTGTCGTTGTGATCTCGCCGGATGGCCAAATCCAAAAAGAATATGAAACTCTTGTAAATCCTAATCGAGATCTTGGTCCCACCAGAATTCACGGCATCTCCGCTGGAGATGTTCTCAGGGCCCCAATGTTTGCCGATATAGCAGGCGACGTGTTGGCAATTCTCTCAAGTGCTTCGGTAGTCGCCGGGCATAACGTGAGCTTCGACAAGAATTTCATCGTCAAAGAATACGAAAGGATTGGCGTCACGATTCCCGAGATTCCGCTGCTCTGCACTTGTCGGTTGTTCGGAAGAAATAGCCTCGAAGTTTGTTGCGATGAACAGGGCATAACATTTGACGGTACACCCCATAGAGCTTTGATAGACGCACGTGCGACGGCCCGACTAGTTTCCCAACTTTACGCTGAAGACACTACGTTATTAGAGAAACACCGAATCGGAAATGTTCATTGGCCAGTAGTCAAGATGACGGGCGTGCCATGCTTCACTCGTGAACATGCGCAGAGCATGCTCCGAGAGCCACCAAGATTCCTGCAACGAATCACAAGCAAGATGCACCACGATATTGAGACCTCCACCTCCGAGATGCTTGCCTACCAGGCCTTAATTGACCGTATCCTTGAGGACCGGACAATCGATACCGACGAAGAAAATACCCTTGTTGAAGCAGCTTTGGAATGGAAACTCTCAAAGAACCAAATCAATGAGGCCCATACGACTTATATTCACAACCTAGCAGTTCTCGCGTTGGCCGACGGAGTGGTGAGCGACGCCGAGCTTCGCGACTTGCATATCGTCGCTAGGTTATTGGGGCAGGATCCCTCAAATATTGACAACGTGCTCGATGCTGCGGCTGCTCAACTGGCAGCGGTGAAACCCTCCGAGACACAAGCAGCGAGCACTGGTGAATTATCCGGTATGAGGGTCTGTTTTACCGGTGAACTTCGATCTACGATTGGTGGGCAACCGATAACGCGGGACATCGCCGAAACATTGGCCGAAAATGCTGGGCTGAAAGTGGCCAATAGCGTCACAAAGAAATTGGACATTCTTGTAGTCGCTGATCCGAATACACAATCGGGGAAAGCCAGAAAGGCAAGAGACTATGGAATTCGCATATTAGCCGACACGGTATTTTGGCGGATGATCGGCGCAACTGTCGATTAAGCATAAAGGTGTCAGACACCTTTATTTTCACCTTTATTATATTTTCGGGACGGATTCTTGCTTTTTCGAACGGCATGCAAAATACAACGTAAAACCGGTACATTAATTTCGGGGTATGCGTCGAATGAAAAATTTCTTCATCCTCACAAGCTTATTCATCTTCTGCGCCCCTGCTTTCTCCCAGGGAGCTCTTTACACCGACTCAGAACTCAAAGTATCCATCCCATTCGGTCCAAAGTATGATTACAGCAATATAAAAGTGACCCGTGTGATTGACGGTCAAACCGTACAGCTTGAGAACGGTGAACGAGTGCGTTTGATCGGCATCAGCATCCCGGAGAGCAAACCTGATGCCAAGGCTCAGCGTGACAGTGAGCGTACGGGGCAGGATCTTGCGACGATCACGAAGATGGGGAAAGAAGCGACGGAGTTCGTGAAGGGGCTGATTAAGCCAGGGCAGGAGGTCCGGCTGGAGTTTGATGTGCAGGAGAAGGATAAGTACGGGCGGTTGTTAGCGTATGTGTATGTTTTTGTTTGTGGACCATATTGTGATTATGATATGCCTATGGAGTATCAACAGTCTGAATATGAAAATAAGATATACATTGATTTAAACGCTACCATCATTAAATCAGGCTACGCCCAACCAATGACCGTCCCACCAAATGTTAAGTATGCGGATGTGTTCCAGAAATTATATGATGAGGCGAGAGAAAGTAAGAGAGGATTATGGGCAGGTCATGAAGGTTGGACGCCTGATTTGCCTGATTATGAGGCCCTTTCTCAAGCCTGCCGTCAAAATAAAGTAACTTCAGGATGTTGCCTGTCTTCCGTCAGTAGAATGCGAGATGTAAAGGCGTTGCTTGCCTCTGGTGATACTTTTGCACAAGCGAATTGCCCTCAAGGGTATCAACCCGATACGCTGAAATGTCTGGGCAGTTATAGATGGTGTTCGCCGCTTTAATGTATAAAGGTATCAGACACCTTTATACCTTTATATTGAAGTCATTTATTGAGGATCAAAAAAACCATGAAAAAACTCCTGATCATTTTATTATTGCTCTGCACCCCCGCCTTCGCCCAAACCTACACAGTTGAGCGTGTGATTGACGGCGATACCATCAAGCTGACTAATGGAGAGGAAGTTTCGTTGATTGGTATAGATGCGCCAGAGAAAACAAGTGGTATTCCTTTGGGCGGTGATTTTAAGAAATATGATGAATATGATGGCAATAAAGCGACGGAGTTTGTAAAAATGCTGTTTTCTTCGAATAAAAAAGTTAGATTGGAATATGATATTGAAGAAAGGGATAAATGCGGCAGGCTATTGGCTTATGTTTTTATTAAGTGGAGTGCTGTAGAAGAATCATTGCCTCCGATAGATAATAAAATATGGTTTAAAGATAAGGAAGGTGTTGCTGAATGTTTTGTTAATGCTTTTGTTGTTCAACAAGGCTACGCCTCCCCACTTGCCATTCCACCAAATGTGAAGTATGCGGATGTGCTCAAGGAGTTGTATGAAGAGGCGAGAAGAGAGGGGCGGGGTTTTTGGAAGTTTAAAAAAGAAGGCGATGTCTGTGAGTCGGATTTTGATTGTACCTATGCCATTTGTAGTGACGAAAAAAAAGAAATGTTTGCTGCCTGCCGATCCCGTTGGACAGTAACAGAATGTCTCGAGAGAAAGTGCAATTGTGCAATAACATGTGATGAATGGATGGAAAAAAGTAAAAAGGCGGAAGCGGATGCATGCGCTGACGAAAGCGAGTGCCGAAGTATTGATTGCTCAAAACATGACATGCCAATGAAAGAAGGCTATAAACCTTATTGTGTAGAAGCTAAATGTCAATGCATGTGTTATGGATGTGAATAAAAGGGGATTATAGAAATGAACGGGGAGGTCCCGGAAAAATCCGTTGATGAGCGTTACAGCGCGCTGGTTGTGTCTCTCCGTCAGCAGCTTGAAGGCGGGTTCAAGCAGGCGCAACAGCTGCTCAATCTTGCCCGCATCCAGACCTACTGGAATATCGGGCGTTCTATTGTCGAATCCTTCCTTGACGAAGATTACCGCGCCGCCTACGGCGTTTCACTCTACCAAACCCTGGGAGAAGAACTTGAGTACAAAGAACGTGTGCTTCAGCACATGGTTCAGTTTTATCGCACTTATCCGGAGTGTCCGCACAACACGCCGTTGACCTGGACGCATTACCGTTATCTCATCGGCGTGTCCGATCAAGGCCAGCGGCTGAAGCTTGAACAGCAGATGATTAAAAAAGGGGTTTCGATCCGGGAGGCCAAAAAGATGATCCCCCGCAGGAACGCCGAACTTGCCAGTCAGCCGCAAGTCACCGGCGGGCGCTTGCAATGCGCGCGCGGTGTTCCGTATTTGTACGCGATCCGCCAAGGCGCGGACTTAAACGGAGTGCCCTATCCTGCGCGGTTGGACTTAGGGTTTCATTTGGCGGTCGACAGCGCGGCGGCAGACTATATCCGTTTTGTCAACAGCCGGCTGGTGGTTTCGATGAAAGAGAACGGCGGCTACCGTTTGGAAACGTATCACGGCCTCACGGAAGAACTCTATACCTACGCCGCTTGCGTAGACCGGGTGATCGATGGCGATACGTTGATCGCGCGCATTGACTTAGGCTACGGTTTGTTAACAACACAGCGTCTGCGCCTGCGCGGGATTGATGCGCCGGAGGTGGCGACCGTGGCCGGCGTGAAGGCCAGGGAATATTTGACCGGCCGCTTAAAAGGCCTTGACCGCATTGTGGTTAAGACGCACAAGGATCCGGAAAAGTATGGCCGTTATCTTACAGATCTTTTTATTCTACCGGGGATACAGGATGTTGCCCGGATTGCCAGGGAAGGGGTGTATATCAATCAAGAGCTTTTAGACCGGGGTTTGGCCAGTATTTATTGATGAGCAGTGGTTTCAAATTTATTTATGTTTTTCTATTCGCCGTTCTCCATGTTTTTCATGTGAGAATCCTTTTTTGTTGAAATGTTGACACACTCAGATCAGGCAAGTAATGTATTAATACATTTCAAGATAGCCATGGTACAATTTCTGCAGAGATAGAGCAGTCTGCGGCAAAAAATAATTCGAAGCGGCCGGGATGGAAAAAATTTCTAAAAAATCTTTTTATTCTAGTGTAGTCGGCGCTAGCGTATTGTTTTTCTTCTTGTTGATCTTCTCTTTTATTTCAGCGAAGGATAATATACCGCTTCTTTACGCTAAACTCTTCTGGGCTCTGGTCGTGTCTTATCTGGGCTTTTGTATATATCGTTCCCAGAACATTTCCAAATATCGATCAATCCTGTTTATTTTAATCGCGTTCTTCTTTTTTCTGGAATTTAAATTCTTTCGTTTTGCATCAGTCGCAGAGACCATCCCACCATATTGCCATATTGCCCAAGCCTCCACACTGCTTAATTTCATTTACAATCAATTTTTGGCAATAACGGGAGGGCATTGGGAAATCTGGGGCGCGTTAAGCCTCGGATTTCTTTGGCTCATCATCATGTTTACGATCGGGCAGGGAATCTGTTCTTGGGTTTGTTTTTACGGCGGGATCGATGAGGCGTGTTCTAAGATCAGAAAAAAACCGCTGTTGAAATTAAGGGTCACAAAAAAGTGGCGTGATTTTCCCATTGCCCTTTTAATTTTTTTATTGATCATGTCCTTTCTGCAGGGCTTGCCGGTCTTCTGTAATTGGTTCTGTCCTTTAAAGCTGACGACAAGTTTTTGGGATACTGTGCCGGTCATTCGGATCGCTCAAATGATATTATTTTCACTGCTTTTAGGTGTCTTTCTTGTGATTCTGCCTGTGATCACTAAGAAAAGGACCTTTTGTTCGTTGATCTGTCCCTTCGGGGCCCTGGTCAGTATTTGCGGCAGATTGAGCCCGTACCGGGTGACGATCTGCAAGGAAAAATGCACGCTCTGCAAAAAATGTTTAGAGGTCTGCCCGGTGTTTGCGATCGAGGACCACGATCTCAAGGAATACAAAATATCATCTTATTGCAACAGGTGTTGTAAATGCCTGGATGTCTGTCCGACGAAGGCCATAAAGATAACTGTCTTGAACAATCTGGAAACGATTTCTTTGGGCAAACAGCGCGGATGGCAAATCGAGATTAAAAACCTTTTTATCTTTTTATCGCTGTTGATAGCGGGGGTTGTCTCGGGCACGTTTGTCCCGCTGGTCATATTACAGGTCATGGGGGGGCAATGATACAGGTCATTACTGAAGGTCTCATGTTGGGTTTATCGACCGGCGCGTATTGCGTTGGTGTATGCATGGTTTTTTTTATGCCCTATCTTTTGATCGAGGGCAAACAGAACATACATGAAAATTTAAAGAACATCCTGTTGTTCTTGTCCGGCAGATTCATAGCCTATATTGCTTTTGCGTGGGTGATGGCCGTTGTCGGCACCACCTATCGGGAGCTCTTTACAGTCAGGTTTTCTCATGCCAGTTTGATCGTTGCTTCGTTATTGATGTTAGGTTATGCGTTCATTCACAATTTCTCCGATTCAAAATCGTGTATGCCGTATTTGCACAAATTACGTTTTATGCGGATACCGTTTTTTTTGGGGCTATTCTCCGGTTTAAATCCTTGCATGCCGTTTTTGGTAGGGGTGGCCCGCCTTTGGACATTGCAGAGCGTGGTATTGGGAGTGGTCTTGTTTATTGCGTTCTTTTTTGGCACGTCGGTCTATATGATCCCATTGCTTTTTGTCGCGTATCTTAATCGAATTGAACGGGTCCGGCAAATAGGGGTGATTGTCGCTATTCTTTCTGGTTTATGGTTTTTGGTCATAGGAATATCTGGACTCATTAATTTCTAATCGTACGGCTTATGTATAACTTTATTTTTATATTTCACGGGTTATTAGCAATACTAACTCAGCTGGTGATTTTCAGAGAGCTGTCCGTGCTTTTTTACGGCAATGAGCTTTTCTTGGGAACGTTTTTGTCTTCCTGGCTGTTTTGGGTTGGGATGGGGAGTTTGTGGGTAAGGCGCCTGTTATTAAAGGCGCAGCTTAAAGTTGATTATTTTGCCTATGGGTTTTTAACGATTTCCATATTTTTGCCGCTGCTGTTTTTATGTATTCGACTAAGTAAGGGTCTTTTTGCCTTTGGCCAATTGATAGGCCCGCTCGCTACGATTTCCTATACGTTTCTTGTCATGAGCGGTCTCTGTTTTGTGATCGGCGGACAATTTAGTCTGGCCTGCGCGATCGCGGGAGATCAAACAAAAGCAGCGGGCGCGTTAGGCCGGGTTTATTTATATGAGGCCTTAGGTTCGGTGGTGGGCGGAGTATTGTTTACCTATATCCTCATCGGCACGGTGCCGACATTTATTGTTGCGGTCATTCTGTCTTTGATCAGTGTTGTTGTGGGTGGGAAGTTGCTGCATTCCGAGAAAAAAATGTCCGCTAAAAATCTCTTGTTGATCGCGGTCAGTCTGGCGATGATCGCGTTCTATTTTAAAATTGAGCCGACCGTGAATCGGCTGCAATGGCGGAAATATACATTTATTCAACAAAAGGAAAGCCGGAACGCCACGCTGTCTTTGGTGAAGCTCGGCAGTATCAAAAGTGTTTTTTTCGACGGCTTGCTTGCGGCAAGTTTTCCTGGCGCGGAAAATTATGAGCCGGTCGCGCATTGGCCGTTGCTGGCGATTGATACGCCGGGCCGGATCTTGGTTCTCGGTGACACATCTTTAGGAATACTCAAGGAGGTCCTGAAGCATCATCCGCACGTTTTAGATTATGTTGTCTTGGATCATTCTTTTATTGATTTCGTCACCGATCATTTGGACGCGGAAGATCGTGCGGCATTGCGGGATGCGCGGGTTCATATTTATTATCAAGATCCGCGGCTTTTTGTCAAAAACAGCAAAGCTCAATATGACGCCGTGATCATGAACATTCCCGAGGTCCCCAATCTCAAACTCAATAGATTTTTTACGCAGGAATTTTATGCGCAGCTAAAAGTGATCCTTCGCCCCAACGGGATATTGGCCTTAAGTGTTGTGTCTTCAGAGAACTACCTTTCCCGACAAACACAGATGTTTAACGCCTCCGTTTATCAGACCATGAGATCGGTGTTTCAAACGGCCGAGATCATCCCGGGAGAAAGTATGATGCTCCTTTGCAGCTCATCGGCGATTGATATTCGACCGGAGACAATCCTGGCCCGATTTAAGAATCGGAAGATTTCCAACAGTTATGTTATTCCGTCCTACCTTGAATACAAACTTGATGTTCACCGGCGGGCTGACATTGAAAGGTTGTTGGCGGAGACTTCCGGAATAGAGATGAACAGTGACTTTAAGCCAACCACCTATCATTATTTTTCCAATTTATGGCAGAATAAATTTGCCTCGCCTTTGGGCTATCTTATGGGAAGTGCTTTTCTGGGGATGATTGTCTTTTTCTTCTTCCGCGGAAAGAGCTCCCCGGGTTATTTTGCTCAGAGAAAAGAATGCGTGCTTGTTTTTAAATTCGGTTTTATCAGCATTTTATTGGAATTGCTGCTCTTGTTTAGCTTTCAGATCATCTCGGGGTATGTTTATTGGCAAATGGGGATGCTTTTTGCGGCATTTATGTTGGGGTTGTTTTTGGGGTCGGCGTTAGGCGGCCTTTCAAGAGATAAGAAGAAACAAACGCATTTTTTATTTTTAATCATTTTGTCCGTTGCCATCGTGGTCCTAACGGTATGCGCGCGATTTTTAATACCGCATCTCGTCAATCTATCGTCGCATCAGAAGATGCTCATCTTTTTAATGTGTTTGATCTTGGCCGGAGGCTTGTCCGGGGCGGCCTTTGTTATTGCCGGGTTTTCTATCAGAGAGCAGGACGTGCTGATGAAGGCCGGGAGTCTTTATTCTGCCGATCTCTGGGGCGCGGCATTAGGGGCAATCCTTTCGGCAAATTTCATCATACCGAAATTCGGTTTATTGGGGGCATTTACCTTTGCCGCGATTGCGGGGATTTTCGGTTTGGTGATATTCTTGGTTTTATCTTTCAAAAGGGGATTGTAAGTGAAAAGGGCAGGGGCATATCTATTTTTGTTATTGAACATTGTCCTGTGTCTGGGGGTTGTTGGCCTGGTCGCGCTTCAGCCGCCGCCGCATACGGTCACCAGCCTTTTTCCTGTCGACAATCAAAGGATTAGGCCGGCAGAGTGGGGGACGTGGGGTTGTTTAGGGGTGCAATGTCAATTGTGTCCATTCCGTTGTTTTCTCCCGGAAGGGGCGCGCGGGATCTGCCGGGTAAGGATGAATGTCGGCAGCAAGTTGAAGACCCTGGTTTATGCTCAACCCGTCAGTGTTCATATTGATCCCATTGAAAAAAAACCGGTGTATCATATGCTGCCCGGGAGCAAAATTCTTTCGATCGCCACAGTTGGCTGTAATTTGAGATGCGCCTTCTGCCAGAATTGGGAGATTTCACAAAGCTATCCGGAACGATCGACAATTGCCGACGGGCAAATTCTTTCTCCGGAGGAGGTCGTGGCATTGGCAATAAAATATAACTGTGATGCCATTGCCTATACGTATTCTGAGCCGATCATCTTTTATGAATACGTGATGGATACCGCGAAACTTGCGAAACAAAAAGGGCTTAAGAATGTGCTGGTCAGCGCGGGTTATATTAATCCGGAACCATTGAGGGAACTCGCCCCTTATTTTGATGTGATCAAGATTGACCTGAAGGGTTTTAATAATCAATTTTATCGCAAGGTTGTCGGGGGACAGCTCAGATATGTTCTCGAAACCCTGAAGGAGTTGAAACGGCAGAATGTTTTAACGGAAATCGTGAATCTGGTGGTCCCGGGGTTGAATGATGACATGGATGAAATTAAACAGATGTGTGAGTGGATCTACAACAACCTGGGTCCTGACACGCCGCTTTTCTTTTCAAGGTTTACTCCGCAGTATAAGTTGAGCAATTTGCCGGTCACTCCGCTGGAGACTTTAGAACGGGCCCGGGAAATCGCCTTGCAGGCTAAGCTCAGATATGTCTATATCGGTAATGTCGCCGGGCATACGGGGGAAAGCACCTATTGCCCGCGTTGCAAGCGGGTGCTGGTGCGAAGATACGGTTATGCGATATTGGAGAATAATATTCAGAAAGGACGCTGCAGATTTTGCGGTGAAAAGATCCCGGGATTGTGGGAATAGTGAAAATTGAGTCGAACATGTCTGACGCTATTAAAAACGGCGAGTTGAAATAGGGCGATGCCCTTTGTTTTATTGCCCGATTGCGGTAATTTTTACATGTGCGAGAAAGGCTTCTCATTTATTTGAGGGGCCTTTTTTTGTTGATGAGAAATGTCCTTGAGAAGGCACAGGTGTTTCATTTTTTTTACATGTTATATATAACAAGGAAGGAGACATTCTAATACACACATTAAATAGTGTGGTTTTGTTGTATTTTCTGTAGCAAAATCAGCATATTTATAGCAATAATGGTTTTTTAACGGAAACGGCATGTTTCTTGCTTTAATTTTGTATATCCATTTTAAAACGGTGTGAGAAGGGGAGAAAAATGAGACGCTTATTGTTTATTTTAGTGGGCGCATTTGTTGCAGTCGGATGTTTAATGGCAACACAGGCCTATGCTTTAACAAATTTGGCTCTTTTGGGAACCGCGACAGCGAATAGTTATTGGTCAACGGAAGTTCCTGCCAATGCTATCGATGGAAGTTACGCAACGATGTGGAACGCAGGAGATCATGGCTCTTCGGTAGATCCAAATTGGTTAGTCGTTGATCTGGGAGCGATCAAGAACGTAAATCAGATTTATGTATTTTGGGACAATAATGACGGGCAATATGCTGGGTATACAAATGTATATAATTTTTATACAGGTACGACAGACTCTGATTGGACGCTGCGGACTTCAGGAACGTTTATAGATGAATCTGCTAATCCTGCTGATTCGAGTTTTCTTTTAGATTTTGGCAGTTTGGGGATTGATATACGCTATGCCAAGCATGAAATTGTTGGCGGTTCCCATTGGTCGGGCGTGTCTGAAATAGAGCTTTTGGGAGAAGCTGGTCAGCAATCAAACGCGGTTCCCGAACCGGCGACGATGGTACTGTTGGGAACTGGTTTAGTGGGCATGGCATTAAGGAAGAGAAAAGTTTAAGACAAGCAACTTGTGTTTATTCAACAAAGGGAAAAAGATGAGAAAATATTTAGTTGTATTTTTGGTTGTTTTAGCTGTGTGTGGGTTTTCTGTAAATGCCCAGGCCATGTTTGTTGATAATTTTGATAGTACGGCGATCAATGCCTGGCCTGCAGGTTGGGTTGCAGATGCAAACGCATTCAATGCTCCCAATGGAGTTAAAGCTGACCCGCTTGCGTCTTACGCCGGTGACAATGCATTGTATCTTGTCGGGCAAAGCGGATGGGCTCCTTTAGCGCATCATGCCACAACTTTTGAGCAAAACTATGATATCGCGGCCTCGATGTATTTTACTGATTCAGTGAATGTGGGCCTGGCTGACGGGTTTATCAGTTTGTGGTCTGCGCCAACTTGGACAGCACCTGGAACACATATTTTTGAGTTACAGGCAGGCAATGCCAAGGTTGGATCAAACGTTGTAAAATCCGGAGTTTCGGCAAATGCCTGGCATGATATTGATATTCAATTCCGCAGACTTACGGGAGACACCTATGGAAGCGTTTCTTATTATTTAGATGATGAATTTTTGGGAACATGGGCGTCTTCAGCTCTTTCCGGAGCGGTATGGGATCAAGATTATCATTATTTAACATTAGTTGCCAATAACCAAGCGGCTGGTCAATATATGTATTTTGATGATGTATCGGTGCGCAGCCCTTCGAGTAACGCGGTTCCGGAACCGGCGACGATGCTGTTGTTCGGAACAGGGTTATTTGGCGCGGCTTTCAGAAAAAGATTTGTAAAGGTATAAGAAAAAATAGTGGGCATTTTTGTTATTTCAAAATTTTTTATCATTTCTAAAAGGAGAAGAAGCATGAAAAAGCAACTGATGTTAATCGCCGTTTTTCTGTTAGCAGGAATGTTTATGATGTCGAACGCGCAGGCAGCGCTTATCAGCGGTGTGACCGCCACGGCATCGACTCAATATTTGCCTGGGATGGAAGTCAGCCATCTTGTGGATGGAAGCGGTCTTAATACGGCAAATACTCCTCCGACTCATTCATCTCAAGTAGCGGATATTTATTGGGAGACGACTGCTTATCAAGCTTCTGGAACGGTTTGGTTTGACCTCCAGACGAATGCGGATGTGGATAGTCTTCGGGTCTGGAATTTTAATCTGGTGAACAATAACGGATCTTACACGGGCCGCGGGGCGAAAGATGTTAATATCTTTACAAAAACAGACGGGGGTTCATGGTCCGCTGCTGTTCCTTATGTGTTTGATATTGCCCCTGGAACGGATGATTATCAAGGTCAATTGTTTTCTGATCTTAACTGGCAATCGGTTCGGTATGTGCAATTTGATATTGTGAATTATTACGGATATGGCGATGCCGGAGGACATGCCGGTCTATCCGAAGTCCAGTTTTATACTGCAGATGAAAACGGTGGGGGTGGAACCAATGCTGTTCCAGAACCGGCGACGATGCTGCTGTTCGGCGCGGGGTTGACAGGGATGGCATTCAGAAGGCGAAAAGTTTAGTTCTCTTTAAATATAAGCAGTTTTAAAAGGCTCCTCATTCATCTGAGGGGCCTTTTTTTGTTGAAAGATTGACAAAGGACGGCGAAACGGTTACTTTACTAATATCTCTTTATACCAACACATGGCATTCAAAAACGATTCATTCTGAATTCGGCAAGCTTTCTTGAAGCGGCCGTTTGTTCATTTTTAAAATAACGCAGGAGCAGGAATGACAAAAGTATCCGGTTTTGACAATGAGAAGTATTTGAATGAACAAACAGAGGCCATTCGGGATCGCGTGAAGAAATTCGACAAAAAGCTGTATTTGGAATTCGGCGGCAAGCTGTTGTTTGATTATCATGCGGCCCGCGTCCTTCCCGGTTTTGATCCTAACGTTAAGATGAAGCTGCTGCAGAAACTTAAGGATCAGGCGGATATTATTCTGTGCATTTATGCCGGAGATATTGAGCGGCGTAAGGTCCGGGCGGATTTCGGGATCACCTATGATGCCGATGCGCTCAAGTTTATTGATGACGTGAAAGATTGGGGTTTAAGCATCAGCGGGGTGGTGATCACACGTTTTGACGGTCAGCCGTCGGCAAAAATATTTAAGAGCAAATTAGAACGCCGCGGGATCAAGGTCTACACGCACAGTTTCACGAAAGGGTACCCGACCGATGTGGAGATGATCGTGAGCGATCAGGGTTACGGCGCCAATGAATATATAAAAACAGAAAAGAATCTGGTGATTGTGACCGGCCCCGGACCGGGCAGCGGCAAGCTGGCAACGTGTTTGACAATGCTTTACCATGATTACCGGAAAGGCATGAAATCCGGATACGCGAAGTTTGAAACGTTTCCGATCTGGAATATTCCGCTGAAACATCCGGTCAATGTTGCCTATGAATCCGCCACCGCGGATCTGAAAGATGTCAACATGATCGACCCGTTCCATTTAGAAGCGTATGGCGAGACCGCGATCAATTACAATCGGGACGTTGAGGTGTTCCCTGTTTTAAAACGTATTTTAGAGAAAATTACCGGGACCGAGGCCATGTACAGGTCTCCGACGGATATGGGAGTGAATTGTGCGGGGTCCGGGATCGTGAACGACGCGGTTGTCCGGGAGGCGGCCAAACAGGAATCGATACGCCGCTACTTCCGATACGGGTGCGAATATATGGTGGGGTTGACTGAAAAGGATACGGTGCAGCGGGCAGAATTGATTATGAAAGAGATGGGAGCGGACCCTGAGGACCGTCGGGTTGTTCTTCCGGCGCGGGAAGCAGGGAAAGAAGCCCAGCGAGATGGGAAAGGAAATAACGGGATGTTCTGCGGAGCGGCCATTGAGCTGCCGGACGGAACCGTGATCACCGGAAAGAATTCTCCGTTGATGCATGCGGTCGCGAGCCTGGTTTTGAACGCGGCCAAACATATGGCGGGCATTCCGGATAAGCTGCATTTGCTGTCGCCGAATATCATCGAGGCGGTAAAAAAACTCAAAAAAGATATTTTGTCGGCAAAAACAATAAGTCTGGATCTTGACGAAACCTTGATCGCGT
The DNA here is from genome assembly GCA_038222225.1 of Candidatus Omnitrophota bacterium. GTDB lineage: Bacteria > Omnitrophota > Gorgyraeia > Zapsychrales > JANLHA01 > JAKLFA01. The sequence goes on along the minus strand of JBBRHV010000010.1, from coordinate 33,862 downwards.
TGACGATCAGCGCGACCACCGACGCGACCGCGCAAGCGGCGCTGGAGAAATTGAAAGAGCTGAAAGATTGTGAGGCCCATATGACACACATGCCTACCTCAGGGGACGAGGCCGGATTAAAGTGTCTGGGGATCAATCTGACCACGGATCCGGTTTTGGCGACAGGAAGCGTGTGTGATTAGGGCGGCCGGCATAAGAGAAGAATCAGGGATGGCCATTATTTTTAGCAACGCATAACCGTATAACAAGAGGAAGACCATGAGTGGAATTTGCGGAGTCATATCAAAAGATCTCTGTGCCCGTACATTATTTTATGGAATTGATTATCATTCGCATTTGGGAACGGAATTTGGCGGCATGGCGGTTTTAGGGGAGAAGTTCAATCGGCAGATCCATAATATCAGCCAGACGCAGTTTAAATCAAAATTTTATGAAGACTATCACCACATGAAGGGCGATAAGGGGATCGGCGTTATCAGCGATTCTGACGAGCAGCCGATGTATTTGAATTCTAAATTCGGGGCGTTTTGTATTGTAACCACCGGGCTGGTAGAAAATAAAATGAAGCTGCAGGAATTCCTTTTCAAGAAAGGGATTTCATTCAGCGAGATTAGCCACGGATCAGTCAACACCACGGAGCTGATTGCTAAGCTGATCAGCCTGGGTGATAATTTGATCGACGGGATCGAGAAGATGTTTGACGTGATCGAAGGGTCTTGCTCGCTTTTGGTGCTGAATAAGGATGGCGTGTATGCGGCGCGGGACCGGTTGGGTTACACGACTTTTGTCGTTGGAAAAAATGGAGAGGACTGGATCGTTGCTTCCGAAAGTTGCGCGCTGCCGAATTTGAAATTTTCGGTTGAAAAGGAGCTTAAGCCGGGGGAGATCGTATTATTGAGCGACAAAGGATTGGTCACAAAACGTCCGGGTAATCTGCAGGAGCAGATCTGCTCCTTTTTGTGGATCTATACCGGGTTTCCGGCTTCAAATTATAACGGGATCAACGTGGAGATGGTTCGTGAACGGTCGGGGGCGGCTTTAGCCCGTCGTGATAAAGATATTGAGGTTGATGTGGTCTCCGGAGTTCCTGATTCAGGGGTGGCGCATGCGATCGGATATGCCATGGAATCCGGTAAGCCGTATCGCCGGCCTTTTGTCAAGTATACGCCGGGCTACGGACGCAGTTATACGCCGCCACAGCAGGAGACCCGGGATCTTGTTGCCACCATGAAGCTGATCCCGATTGGGGATATTATTAAAGGAAATAAAGTGGTTGTTTGTGAAGATTCCATTGTTCGCGGTACACAGCTGAAAAATTTAGCGGTGAAAAAACTTTGGGGCGCGGGCGCCAAAGAGGTTCATGTGCGCGCCGCATGCCCGCCGTTGATGTTTCCCTGCAAGTTCTGTCTTTCAACGCGCACCACAAAAGAACTGGCTGCGCGCCGGGCCATCAAAGCGCTCGAGGGCAAAGAGCTGGAGGATGTCTCGGAATATCTAGATCACACCACGGCGAAACATCAGAACATGGTGGAGTGGATCCGGAAGGATATTGAAGTGACAACGTTGAAATACCAGACGCTTGAGGATATGATCGAGGCCATCGGCTTGCCGAAAGAACGGCTGTGTTTGCATTGCTGGACCGGAAATTGTCCGGCTTCGTGCAGTCAATCTTGCTGCAAATAGAGCATAAACGTAACGGGCGATGTTTTGACGCGTAGATACGTCCGTTTTTTAAAAGAGGCTTCTCATTGATTTGAGGAGCCTTTTTTGTTGATATGTTGACAGATGAAGGTCGAGGAAGTAATGTATGTATATATCTTTGGATAACTTATGACGATCAAAGCGATTAAATTGAATGCGGCGGCTTTTCCTTCGGAGAGGCTGTTTTTCTTTTTTTGAGTGAATAAACCGTTTTAAATGGCAGCATTTTTTAATCTTCGGACGTTGGGGATAAGTTTTTTAAGGGCGCAATTTATTAAAGGAGTTTTATGCAAGATGAATTTGGAATACAGCCGCTGGATGCAATGATGGAAAGCCGTTCATTGCAGAACGATGATCTGGTGCAAGTTTCCGGCGAACAGCTCACCCACAAGCAGGTTCTAAAGGCCCGCAAGGGCAAATTCGTCACATCCAATATTAAGGGAAAGATCGTGCGCGCGTTTAACGCCGTTATCGAAGGCGGAAACTATACGCAGAAGGACCTGTTTAAGTACTAGCGCATAAAGAGTCAAGGTGTGATTTTATAAAGGCGAAAGAGAGGGGCCGATATGAGCTATGGAAATTGTCAAAAATGCGGGAGTGAGATGGAACAAGGGTTGTTATTGGAACATGGAGATTCTAAATTTCAATTTCAAGCGCATTGGATAGAAGGCCAAGTTGAAAAGAACTGGTGGGGGGGCTAAAATTGAAAGGAAAAAGGGGCATTCCAGTCACAACACTCCGCTGTAAGCAGTGCGGTTATATTGAATTATACACTGTGAATAAAGAAAAGAAGTGAAGAAACGCTAATTTTTTGTCCTGTATCCAGAAGTCCACGGACGGAAACCCTTGATCGTTAATTTTGAAGAAAGGGATTCCCGGGTTAGAATGAATCACCTTTGCCGATTGGCATGAGGTTTTCTTAAATGTCTGGAGGATTGTTTATATGCGTATCATTAAAATTATTTTGATCAGCGTACTTGTTCTTATTGTGGTGAGTCTTATCGCGGGTGTCATATTTGTTAAAACGTTCGATATTAACCGTTATAAACCGCAGATCATAGCCGCTGCTGAGTCGGCCCTTGGCCGCAAGTTCGATTTTTCCACAATCGATCTCAAGGTCTCTCTCACTCAAGGCGTACGGGTAACGGTGCGGGATATCGCCCTCGGTGAGAACCCTGCTTTCGGCACAGGGGATTTCCTGACCATCGAAGAAGCGTATTTGGGTGTTGATGTTTTATCTTTTGTGCTCAGAAAACAGGTGTCTATTTCAAAAGCGCTCATCAAAACACCGCGCGTGACGATCATCCGCGCTCAAGACGGGACTTTGAATGCGCAGTCCTTGGGTGCTGCAGGGCAGGCAGCTTCAGCCGAGAAAGACGCCTCGGCCCAGTCAGCTCCTGAGTCGCAGCCGTTTGCGTTACCTGTTATTTTAGTATCGACAATGGAGCTTACCAACGGAACCGTTGTATTTGTCGATCAATCTTTTGAACCAGCCTTGAGCGCTGAGATTAAACAATTGGGCCTGGGGGTCAATGGATTTTCTTTAGACTCTCCGTTTTCCTTTTTTCTGGCGGGGGCTGTTTTCGGTTCCGATGAAAATGTCCGTATAGAAGGCCGCGCCCAGATTGACCCCAAAACATTTGAGATTAAATTAAGCCAAGTCAAGAGTGTAACAGATTTTAAGAAATTTTTTCTAGACGAGATTCGTCAACTGCCCATCTTGCCGGCAGGAACACCGTTTCCAGACGTGTTAGAAGGATCACTCAGTGTTGTGGTGAAGGAATTGACCGTCGGAACAGAAGGCCTTAAATCCATGCTTGTCGATCTTCAGCTGGAAGGATGCGCGATCGCGCTAAAGGATATTGCTCCGGGAATTTCTTTTTCCATATCTCAGCTGAATGCCGGAGTCAAAGATTTTTCATTAAGCGCTCCGTTTCAGTGGAATGTCTCAGGCGCGTATTTAAGCCCAGCCTCGAATCTATCCCTGTCCGGGAAAGCCAGCGTGGATATCAAGACCCAGGCTGTCAGAGTTTTGGATACTCAAATGACGACAGAGCTTTCAAGTTTTTCTCTTGAGCAGCTTAAAACGTCAGTGAGTCTTTTGAAAGATGTTCCGTTTCCCGATAAGATTGCCGGGAAACTGCAGGTCACGATCAAAGAGGCGGGAGTTTCTCCTCAAGGTTTAGGCGTGCTCAGGATGGATGCTGCCTTGGCCGGCGCGCAGATCGTCATGAAGGAAGTGGCACCGGGTGTGTCGTTTGAGGCGCAAAAGATCGATGTATCACTACAGGATTTTTCTTTAAATCAAGCCTTTCAGTTTTCTTTGAAGGCCGCGTATCTGTCGGCAGAACAGAATATTTTTGTGGAAGGCCGAAGTTCTCTTGATTTAGATGCGCAGGCCGTGAAGATTTCTGATACGAGTATCAAAACAGATCTGTCGATGCTGGCGCTTTCCCAGTTCAAAGAATCGGTTGCCGCCTTGAAAGGGGTGCCTTTCCCCGATGAGTTGGGGGGAATGCTGCAGGTCAAGATCAAAGAGGCCTCGGCCGGCCCGCAGGGTCTGACGAAGCTGGCGGTGGATGTTCAGTTGAGCGATGGCAAAGTCGTCTTGAATGAGTTGGCTCCGGGTGTTGGTTTGATGGTTTCTCAGGCAGACATTGCCATTCAAGATTTTTCTTTGACGGATGCCTTTCGCATAAAAGGCGCCGTCGCCTATCTGAGCGGGGAACCCAATATTTCGTTTCAGGGAAATGGAAAATTTGATATGCAGACACAGCAAGTTGATCTGAGCGGTTTTGAGCTCACGACGGACTTGTCTTCGTTTTCCATGGAACAGTTGCGCCAGTCGGTGGCCGCGGTGAAAGAGGCGCCGTTGCCGAAAAGTTTGAAGGGGAAGATCATTGTCGCGCTGCGCGTATTAACAGCCGGGCCCGCCGGGCTTGTCAAACTTGATGGAACAACCGATCTTTCCAACGGGCAGATCGCGCTTCAAGAGCTGGCTGTGCCCATTGATGATCTAAACGCAAAGATCGGGTTGGGCGAATCAAGCATCACTCTGCCGCAAAGCAGTTTGCGTATCGGTACAGGGAATCTGACTATGCAGGGTAAGCTGGACAATTATTTGACGACGCAGGACTATCAATTGAACGGCAAGGTGGAATCCATAAGCATCATTGAGCTGATTGACCAAAAAGATTTTCCGGTGAAAGTTCATGGGCTGATCAGCGGCGGTCTGGACCTTTCGGGGCAAGGCTTCGATCCTGCAAAAATGTTGGAGGATCTTAAAGGCCAAGGTCAGTTCGCCGTTACAGAAGGGAAGCTGACGGACATCAATATTCTCAAGATGGTTTTGGATCAGTTGAACTTTTTGCCCAACATACGTCAGACTCTTGAGGACAGCTTGCCGCCGCGCTTTAAAGAGAAACTCAAACAGAAGGACACGATCGTGACCGATGTGAAACTCAATATCGGGATAGAACAGGCCGCGGTCGTGTTGAACTCTCTGGACATGGAAGCCGATGGATTTTTCTTCAGAGGGAAAGGCAGGGTCGGTTTTGACCAAAGTTTTGATTTCGACGGCGTTTTTATCATCCCGCAGGATATGGCGTTGAGCATGGCCAAGACCATTGCAGAGTTTGAGTTGCTGTATGATGATCAGGGTCAGATCCAGTTTCCTTTGAAGGTTTCCGGAAAAGGAGCGGCGGTCAAGTTTATGCCGGACATGAAATATATCACCACGAACGTGATCAAAAATAAAGGCCGGCAAGAGGTACAAAAGGTTTTTGACAAAGTTTTTGAAAAGAAAAAACCCGCTTCCGGCGAAAACCAGACGCCTTCGGATTCAGGAACAGAAGCGCCGCAGGAAAAACCCGCTGAGAAGGTTTTGATCGACGGAATTTTTGATTCGATATTCGGTCAATAGTAAATAGGTGGCGGTTTTTTATTTTAAGGGAAGATTGAATGACAACACAATGGATTTTTTGGGTGGTTGGTTTATTGACAGCGGTCAGCATCGTGGCGGAATTGGCAGCCGGCAAGACGAGATTGCGTGGGCTGGGGATTTTCACCCGCGCGGCTGATCCGCGCAAGTACTGGTCAGCGATCGCTGTTAAAACAGTTTTTTTGATCTTGATCGCTCTTCTGTGTTTTTTTGGCCCGGGGCAGTAGAGGCGATCGGGGGTCAACGGCAGAAAAGAGCGGCGTGATGTGTTGGAGCCAATTGGAGGGAAAAAATGGAAAAATTTATTGTGGGGGTTTTGATCGTAGCGGCTTTGGTTTTTGTTTATCAGCATAAAATGCGTGCCAAGGCGCAGACGGCTCCCTGGCAGCAGGCCAGTAGAGAATTGACCGAAGAAGAGGCCAAGGACATCTGCGTGGGGCAATTGATGGCGGCTACGATGAACGCATCTTTTCTGCCCGGAGGAGAGGCCGCGATTGTCCAGGCTAAAGAAGACGTCGCGCATGAAAATGACTTTAAGGATTTTGAAGATTTGAATCGAGCCTGCGTTCAGGCGATCAATAAATACGGGCAGCCTGAAAATTAAATTAAGGCAGCTCGTTACCGTCGGTATAAACATCATGAATGGCGGGAGCGCGAAAGATCAAGATGGATGAAAAGCTAAAAACTTTTGGCATAAGAGCTTTCTGGCCAATAACGATTTTATGCCATATCTGGGGAGCGACGGCGCTTTATTTTTGCAGCTTTCCTACTCCCGGATATCAGAGCCTGATTTTTGCTTCTCTCTATCTTACCGGTGTCACGGTTTATGTAGCCATCAAAGAGAATCGAGCGCAAAGACTGGCGCACACGTTAAGCGTGTTTCTCATTATTCTTCTTTGGTTCTTGGCTATTTCGCCTAAAAAAGACGCGAGTTACCGCAAGGATCTGGAGATGCCGCATGCCGATAGTTATGGGGACATCATTACATTTTATAAAATTCGAAACTCACAATATTGGACCATTCATAATTTTGATGTGCGCTATGAAGCGCGTACGTATGGGGCGAAAAATGTTCAGACGGTCGATCTGTTATTGAGTTATTCGGACCGGCACGCAGTTGCTCACGTCCTTTTGTCGTTCGGGTTTTCGGATGGGACGTATTTGAGCGTCTCGGCAGAGGCGCGCGAAGAGGACGGAGAGGAGCATGGAACTCTCGATGGGCTTTTTAAGCAGTATGAATTGGTGTATGTCTGGGCGGATGAGCGCGATTCTGTGCGTTTGCGCACGAATTATCGCAAAGAGGACGTTTTTTTATACCGCACATCTCTTTCGCCGGAAAAATCACAAGATTTGTTCTTGAGGATGGTTAAACGGACGAATGCGCTCTATGAGAAGCCTGAGTTTTATAACATCATCAAACAAGAGTATTCAGATACGTTGAGCGACTATTTGTTCGACACTCGAAGTCCTAAGCGTTCATTTTTTAAACGATGGATCAAAATAGGAGCTGTTGATCAGCGGGCCTTCCGCATGGGGCTGCTGGAGGCCGGCGCTCCGTTTCAGGATCTGCGCAAGGCCGCATTGATTAATGAACGGGCCGTTGCCGCGGACAAAGATCCGGAGTTCTCACAGAAAATCCGCGGGCACCTTAAGGACAGTCTTCAAGAATAACAGTGGGTATTTTTTAAAGATGTTTTTAGTCTTTTGATAGTTGTAGCGGCAGTTTACAGTACCCAATACGCAATACGCAATACGCAATACGAAAATCAAGGGATTATCAAATGAATCTTATAGACGGGGGAATTCAGCATTCGAAATTATTCCTGCATATGCCGCTATTTGATGAGATCACCTATGAGGGTGGTTTTGAAAATAAGGTTCGAAAGTACCGCGCGGTGCGTGAAGATCAACCCTGCCAGATCCTGGCGCTGGATGTGATTCGCAAAGATGAGGATATTATTTGGGACGCGTTTTCAGACCTCATTAAGCGAAGCATTGCTCAGGCGGCGGCAGGCGTGCGCGGTGTGTTCACCTTCGATCTTTTGACCATGGATATTCATCAGGAAGTTAAGACCTTCAATCATCAGGAAATCTCGGCGGTCTTGATCAATCATGCGCGAAAAAGCAAACCCGGCGAAAAACGCCTGGTTAAATACTCTTCGGTCTACGGAATTCTGCAGAATTTAAATGCCGTGGATTGGGGAAAGATCACGCTTAAAACCGCGGTTGATGTATTTAAAGACAAACCCTGTTTTCTGGACCTGCTGGTCAAGGCCTTGATCAAGAATTTTGAATTCGCGCATGATCCGGGAATTCTTCTTCTCAATGATTTAAGTCAGGCGCCGTTGTTTGATCCGCAGGATGAGCAGCAGCAGGAACGCTTAAAGAGCGTTATAGAAAAACAGATCCCAAAATCGATCGAATTCCTTCCCGAGATCTATGTGCAGGATAAAAACGGCGTAAGGGAATTGCTTTCGGGTTCGGTGATCGTATAAAAAAGGGGGAGACATGGATTATCTTTTTTCAGAGACAGCTTCAACGCCGTATGTCTCATCGTATGCAGCGAAATATGGGCAAACGACATTGAGTTGGAGCGCTTTGGTGGTGGAGCCGCTCAAAGAATTTTTTACAGGGCTGATTGCATTTTTGCCGAATATCCTTATCGCGGTTTTGATTTCAGCGCTCGGGTGGGCCCTGGCCAAGGTTTTTCAATTGGTTGTCAGTTGGTTTTTGAAGAATGCCGGATTTGATGGTTTTGTTAAAAAGATCGGCTTTGACGCGGCTCCGGCGGATAAAAAGGACGGCGTTGCGCCGCATCAGTTTGCCGGCAGTGTGGCTTTTTGGGGCGTGATCTTTTTTACGTTTCTTTCCTGTCTGGAGAAACTCAGTTTGAGCACGGCTGCGGCTCAGCTGAATCAGTTCTTTTTTATCATTCTCGGTGCGTTTAAGATTTTGCTTGTTTTTATTTTAGGCGTGCTGTTCAGTTTTATTTTTTCAAAATCCGCCCTGGCGGTTGCCAAGAAAACACAGTTATCCAATCCGGCTGTTTTTGCGAATGTTTGCAAATGGGGGGTGCTGGTGTTTACGTTGGCCATATGTTTGTTTCAGGCAGGGTTTCCGCCGGAGATTTTTATGATGGGGGTTGGCATGATCTTTGCGGCGTTATGTATTGTGTTCATTCTTGCCTTTGGCATCGGAGGAGCGTCCGCGGCGAGCAAGCTGCTGGAAAAGCTGATCAAGTAAAGAGGTGAGGAAATAAAGAAGCCGGTTCAGAAAGGATGAGGCCATGGATTGTTATTTACAGGCCGCGATCGAGGAGGCGGAAAAGGGATTGGCGCAGGGCGGCATTCCGATCGGTTCGGTCATTGTGTATAAAGGGCAGATCATCGGGCGCGGACACAACCGTCGGGTTCAGGACAACAGCGTGATCTTGCATGCTGAGATGTCCGCCTTTGAAGATGCCGGGCGCCAGCCGGCCGCCGTGTATCGAGAGTGCGTCCTTTATACGACACTTTCCCCCTGTCCGATGTGCGCGGGCGCCATCCGGCTTTACGGGATCCCCAAGGTCGTGATCGGCGAGAATCAGACTTATGTGGGAGACGAGGAAGTCCTGTCCGCCCATGGGGTCGAGCTTGAAGTGCTTCAGGATGAGATCTGCATGGAGATGATGCACGAATTTATTGAGGAGTATCCTGAATTGTGGAATGAGGACATTGGGAAGGAATAAAACAGTCGGCGGCGGCTGCGTTTCGTGAACGGAAATGAAGAAAATTCTCATTCGAATTTTGATCGGTGTTTTGTTGATCGGGAACATCTCCGCGTTTTTCTTTCTCAGGAGGACCGGAGAGATTTCGGGGCGGGGGAGTATTGCGACAGAGGGTAGGAGCAATGAAAATGTCGAGTACTTTTGGTATATTCCGGCTAGACCCTTGTTTGATCAGGACCTTCCCATCCTGGTTGTTGTGCCCGGACTGAACGGCAGCGGCTCTGCATATATCCAAGGCCCGTGGAGGCAGTTCGCCCGTGAGAACGGGTTTGTGATCATTTCCCCGACGTTCACCCATGATGATGAGGATTGGCAGAAGGAACAAAGTTATCAGTATGCTCCTACCTGGGCCAAAGAGGTCATGTTACAGGCCATCGATGAGCTGGGGGAAAAAGTTCGTTTGAATAAGAACAATTTGTTTTTGTTCGGTGTTTCTGCCGGGGCGCAGTACGCTCATCGTTTTGCTCTTTGGCGGCCGGACATATGCAAAGCGGTGGCCATGCATGCTCCGGGAACGGTGATGCTTCCCCAAAAGCGGATACCGGTTCAATTTTTCATAAGTATAGGGCAAATGGACAGTACAAGGATCGATGGTGTGAGGGAATTTGTTAAGGTTGCCCAGGATCTGGGAATTTCGGTCATTTATAAAGAATATCCCGGAATGGGGCATGGCCTTGTTGAGGATCAGGTGCAGCGGTCGTTGGCGTTCTTTCAGTCTTTGAAATAAAGACACGCGGGATATGTTAAAACATAGTTCATCTTTATGTCACTAACTCAGGGGGACGGATATGAATTACGGAAATTGTTCAAAATGCGGTTATGAGATGGAGGGCGGGTTTTTGTTGGATCGGGGAGATGCTGGCTACACCTATCAAACCACGTGGGTAGAGGGCGAGCCTGCGAAGTCATGGTTTGGGACTCTAAAATTAAAGGCAAAAAGAATTCTTCCTGTAAAAACACTTCGCTGCAAGCAGTGCGGTTATATTGAATTATACGCAGCGAAAGAAAAGGGCGAGGGGCGCGTTTAGAGCAGAAAGATGCAGGGGGCAGGAGCGTAACCACAAATCCGGGAGTGTGTTATGATTAAAAAAATTTTGTTGGTCAGCTCAATGATGCTGGTTTTAAGTGTGGTTGCTTACAGCCAGGAAAAGCTGGACATGATCAAGGAGATGGCAACCGTTTATACGGGAAGTGACGGCTCGACCAGTGGGCTTATCGGCGGGTTTTCGCCATGGGGATTATTCGGCGGCCTTTTGTTCGGCAGCATCGGTTTCATTGCCTTTGTTTACGGGAAAAAGAATTCAGAATTTCGACCGCTGATCATCGGGATCGCTTTAATGGCGTATCCGTATTTTCTTCGCGGAACTATTCCGTTGTATTTGATTGGCATCGGCTTAACCGCGGCGTTATATTTCTTTCGGGAATGAACGCAGGGAAGAACGCCGGTATTTCTGAAAGAGAGCGTTTTCCCAAACAACTTTCTAAATGGTTCAGTTTTGAAAAAATTCATTATTTTTCTTCCACACTATTCAATAATAGTATAAATTATAGAGTAAATTTCCGAAAAATTTTCTCATTAACCATACAAGGACAGGTTATGAAAAACATTATCCGGCAACTTCTTTTGTCTTCAGTCTTATGTTGTTTATTTTCAACATCTTATGTTTTCGCTGCTGAAGTCTATTATTTTGGAAATGACGGCAGCGCAACTGGAGAACAAAATAAGAGTTATCCGCTCTCAACGCGTATGGACGATCTGTTTGATTTTACTTCTGACCGGCCATTGTCTGAGCGTTCCGGAAAAATAAGCGGATCGATTTTGACGCAAGCTGAATATGATATGGTGAGCGGTAACAAATCCAAATCGTTTCTCACTAACGGCTGGGATTATCTCACCGAAGTGAATCTCAATATGCAGGAGAAGATGGGGAGTGATTATAATTTAGAAGGCCAGCTGATGATGCGAAAGACCGATAATCCCCGTATTGAACCCAGAAGAGATGTGCGCATCAAGGAGTATTCTTTAAAGGTCGCTAATCCCGACAATCTTTTTCTTGCCGGGGATTTTTACGGCGAACTAAGTCCTTTGACCATGGGTTCTTCCCTGGAGGGCCTTAACGCTGAAATGAAACCGAATGACACGCTTGCGATGAAATATGTTGCGGCACGCATTGATGGCCCGGATGAGGCAGCATCCAAATTTCAGCGCAATGTTTTGGGTACAAAGTTCGACACGTTCTGGTTCAAAGATTCTGAAACGATCTCAAATTCCCGGCTTGGTTTTCAGGCTGTGACCGTGCAGGATGACAGTTCCGATCCGGACCGGACCTCATCGTTTGAGGACCTGCGCAACAGTGTAGTCTCCGTTGACGGCGATCTGGCTTTTGTCCGTTTTCTCTCTTTGAATTATGAATTGGCCCGCAGTATGTATTTGGCGGACGAAGATTCGGCAACAATCAAGGATCAAAGCTATGGAAATGCTTTGCGTGTGACGCCGCAGGTTCAGCTTGGGAATACAACCATCCGTCATCTTTACGGGTACACTCAGCCGAAATTTTATACAGATGTTGGTTCTGCCTCACCGGATAAAGTTCAGCACCAGACGACGATGGATCACAGGTTCAGCCAACGGGCATCGGTCTCTTTGATGCATAATTATTATTGGGATCATTTGGCTGGAAGCTCGCGCACAAAACGCACGATTAACGATGATAAGAGTGCAACTCTGAATTTTCTTCCTTTTGCGTTCCGGGAAAGTTTCCGTGCGCGCCTCAACACCGGCTATAATTTGCGCAATTCTGATGATGCGGTTAATACGCTGGAGAGCGAAACCTTTACAGCCGGGTTTGGTGTTAATGACCGCTGGAAGGAGACGGATATCGGGTTTTCCTATGAATATCGCGCCTTTAGTAACCGGCACAATAAAAGCGCCTCTGATTTTTTCAACCGTTTGGGCATGACATTTGCGAGGGAATATTATGTGGTCGCCCGCCGTCTGTATTTGTCGCTTAATCCGGGTATGGATGTCCGCCGGACCAAGGTGGATGATAACTATGACATTAATGCGTCATTGGGGTTTTCCGGGCAATATGACATGGCGCAGAATTTTCTCGCGCGTTTCGGGCATAATGTTATCGACAGCAACAATGCCAAGGCTAATGCTGATTATACCAATAATCGTTCGTTCATGGAGTTGGACTGGTCGTTGGGCAAGGATCGTGATAAGCATATTGTTTTGCGCGGGGACATTAACCGGTATATGCATGAGGACGGGACATTGAATTATAAAGAGCATCAAGTGATCTTAAAATGCGTCATTAATTTTTAACAGGTGCGGGTTTATGAAAAATATATTTTTGATTATGAGCATTGTGTTTTCCTGCTTCATGTTCTCAGGCTGCGTAAGCGGCCAAGCGGTTTCAATACAGGAAGCGCCTTCTCTAAATAAAAGAGCGCTGGCAGAAAGCCTTGTTCAGAAAGATTGGAACTTGTTCGCGAGTTTCCAGCGGCAAGGGTTCTCTGACCGCATCTCAAGTGATTTTTTGCCGGATAAGTATGCGTTTTTGAACGAAGCGGAAGCGTCTTTTTTTGGGGCGGTGCCGGTCGATCTTTCGTTTGCCATTGATAAAGCGTTGATAAAGAATAATAAATTGGCCGTTACGGTTGTCTGGCAGAGAAAAACAGCCAACCGTGAGAGCGGGAATCTAACGCTCACCGAAGGGGAGTGCACGGTTGTTTATCGTCAGGAAAACGGCCAGTGGCTCATCTACAAAATTCAGGGGAATTCGATCTTTATTTTTTAAAGGAGACTCTATGTTATTCAAGAAAGGTTTTCTACTTGTTTTGTTATGCTTCACCGTCACGTTTAATCGGTGCGCGTTTGCGGATGATGATCCATCAAAGCTGATTTCGTTGGGCCTGAGCGCGGCAACCGCTATGGCCTCTGAGAAAGATGTGGTCAAGGGGCTTAAGACGGCGGCTAAGGACGAATATACCAGCTGGATGTGGGATGCAATCGGCGGAACGGAAAAATTTCTTTTTCAGAATTCCGAAGCCGATATTCCGGTCGTTAAAGATAAGATCATGAAAATTGTTGGGACCGTTGATTCCATCGAAAAATTTTCGATCGCGATGACTGAAGGGAAGTATGATGATGCCGCTTTCACCGCCATCGATCAAGCGGTTGGAACAGTTAACCATCCTCTTGTGTCCCTGACTTGGGAAATGGCTAAGCTGACCTATGAATCGCACAAATTGGTTCAGGAATCTGGCGCGGCACTTAAAGTAGAGGTGCTTTTTGGGATGATGAACAATGACCGGCGCTTGATGGGGACGGTTGACCCCAAATCGGATTCCCCTCCGACGATACCGGAAACGTCCGCCAGTGCGGATTATTTCTTTAATAAATATGTGATGACCAATGACAGCGCGCGATCTGCCCTACAAGCTTATGTTACAACGGTTCTAGGAGAAGAATGGCCAGAACAAAGCTGGGGTGACTGGATCAGTAGTTTCTCCGCCATTGGTTCTGGTGTTGATACTACAAAAAGCGCTGAATTGGAAATGTTGGGGGATGAATGGCGCATGAAAGGCCGCATTTGGATCATTAAAGTCATTAAAGAAGTCAATAAGATGGCTAAACAATCCTGGGCTGAAGCGCGTCTGCGTCAACAGTTGGTGGAATTCCAGAAGTTTGCTGATCGCGTCGGACATTTTTATAACGGTGATTTTGCCCAAATGCTCAAAGAGTTCCAGAATATTAAACAGATCCAGAAAGAAATCCCTCAATACTCGCAATACTTAGCGAAAAGTCAGTCCGATCGTCAAAGTGTTTCGGCAAAAGTCGCGGCGTTGAAACCCAAGGACCTGACAGCTGTCGGAAGTCTCCGGAACACGGCGGAGAATTGGTATTATCAGTGCCTTTCGTATTCCTCACGGGCCGATTTGGTTAATGAAAAAGGATTAGCCGGTAGTTTCATGCAGGAAAGGACGCAGTGGAAAACGATCATGGATCAGCTCCAGCGTTTCATAGAGGAGCAGAAAGGCGAAGTCGTTGATAATGCGAAAGAGGAGATTTCTACAGAAATTTTACAGCAGGGGAGTTCTGATTATTACCGGGTGCTGGCGCCTTACGCCAAAGAATATTTTGAGGACATTGCAAAACGGTTTTCATTAAAAGAACTTGAATGGATCTTTGATGTGGATCCGGTGACAACAAAATCAGGCAAGACTTATACTGTTTCCGCCGATGTTGAAAAGGCCAAAGAGCTGTTGCTCAAAGAGTGCAATCAAGGGAATCTTGCTGAGGCCTTAGAAATTTTTTCCGTTTGGCAGAACGCGGCAAAAAAACATTTAGAGGAGTGGAAAGAGTCTTTGATCCCTGTTCTCGGAAATGCGCCTGAAACGGAAGCTTTTGTCCAGAAGAGGGCAGCGTTGGATGCTTCTTTGAATGCAATTAATACAGAGCTTGATGGTGTGTCAAAGGCCCGGGTGGCGTTAGTCGCGAGTCTTCCGAATTGTCCGGACAATGTTATTACGGAGCGGTGTGCCGCGATCATAAAATCCAATAACGCTATAATGCAGGGTTTTGATGCCCAGATCCCTCCGATAAAGACCAGGCTGTGGGCCCTTCAAGCAGACCGCGCCGCAGTGGTGAACGGGTGGGCGGCAGCGGCTTTAAAGGCGAAAGAAACAGCTAGTCGTTTGATCGTTATGGCAGAGCAGGTCTTTTCTGAGAATATTGCCTCGTCTGCGGAAGTCGTGAACGCTTTTGACGCTTTGGCAAATGCGCGTAGACAGCAATATGCGAAGCTCAAAGAAACGATGGAATATGTTTCGAGGACTGTGCCGCAGGACGTTGATGGAATGGTAGAAAATATGCAAAAAGAACTACAGCGTATGAGTGAAGATGCGCATACTTATATAACGCCCTTCAGGGAAGAAAATCCAAATCCATTAGGTGCTGGAGGTTTATTAAGCGCGGTTGCCTCGCAGTTGGGTTCTCAAGGAGGATTTCCCTCGGGCGTAATTGAGGAGAAGGCCTATTATGAGAAAATGTTTGATGCCTGGAAACAGGCCTCTGAATTGTGGACGACCACACCTCAGATTGAGCAAAAAGATATTCAAGCGATCCAGGTTTTGGTCAAGCCGGATGTTGATCTGAAGAGAGAAATAGAGAAGCTCGATAAGGTGGTTATGGCGGTGGGCTCCGCGCCTGGCCGGATTAAGGCGATCTTAGATAAAAAGTTGCAGATTGCCGAGACGGACCGGGATAACCGCGACAAGGATTCTTACTGGCTAATCGAAAAAGCTCGAGTCATAAACCGTTTTTTCAGGGAACAGTTCGATAAAAATCATTTCAAAAATTATTCGGGGCTGGAAGTTGTTTTTCCGGGTGTTATCGAGAATGGCATGATCAAAGTCAACGAACCTTATCCGCATTATTTGTTGGATTCGGAAATTCGCGTTTTTTCAAAGTCGCTCATCGATGATTATAACGCGTCTCCGGCCTCAGATGTCATGCAGAAATATCTGCCGGATCATCACGCGGCTTTGATGCAGATGCTGTCTTTGTCTGGCGTTAAAGGTGCGCAGGGGGAGAACTTCTTCGTGCGCAATGAGGTCGTTTATGTCGAGGATATGGAGAAAGCGGAAACGCTGATCAAGAAGATATCTCCGACGGGAAAAGATTATGAAGACAGCATGGCAAAGATCGCAAAATATTTGCCGTTGATGCTACAAGTCTCAACAGATAAGGAGAATGCGTATTACGAAAATCAGGCCAAGCTCTACGGGATGAAGCTGGAAGAATACCAGAAAAAAGTTTTGCGCAGATCATTATCGCAGAATATTTATGCTGTGCGCAATCTTGACCTCACCGGAGAAGGTGTTGATCAGCACAAGTGGGGCAAGAAGTACCTTGAGCTCTACGAAAAAGTTAAAGTCATCGTTGGGGAGCATTACGGCGCGGCGATGCTTGAACAGCAGCGTGTTTCGGATGAACAAGTGCAGGCTGAGATCAAACGCAAAGAAGAGGAAGCGACTCGCAAGGCGCTGGCAGAAAGCAATCAAATGCTGAATGCCATGGATCCGTTTCAAGTGACCGGATTTTATGGGTATGCGATTGAAAACCCGCGCTTGAACTCCCGTTCAACGGCGGATATGCGGGGCGATGTGGTTATGACAAAGAAAGATCTGATTGCTGGTGAGATGATCGTTGAAGCGCGGCTGTTTACGATTGATAAGGCCAAAACCATGCTCCTTTCGGATGACGGCGGTAGGACATGGAAAGAGATCGGGTTGTCTCAGAACATTAGTTTTAGGTTTACGCCGTTGCCGGACAAGGCATATGACTTCATTGTACGGATCAAAACAACGGATGACCGTGAGCCGCAGGTTCGGATCTTTAACAATCTGAACAGTATCATTTACCGTGATGTGGATTTTGAACAATTGATCGTTGGGACGGTCAAGACGATCGCGGATGCCTATGAACAGACCAATGTTTCTCTTTTCAGTGATCATGTGTCTCGCGATTATCTGGGCAACAAGGCGATCCTTGAAGAGGGGATCCGGTTTGATTTTGACATGTTCATCAATATCCGTTTGACGCTCTATATTAACCGGATCGAGCAGCGCGGGAATTTGTTTGCGGTGGAAACCAAATGGGATAAGACCCAGACGCCCCGAAAGACCGGAGAAGAACAGCGGACCAGTGGAAAAACAACGTTTACGTTTGTATTGGAAGACGGGAAAATGAAGATCAAGAACCTGAGGGGAGACCTGATCTATGCGACGCTCTCACCGGAGATCGCACAGGCCTCGGGCAAGAGTTCAACGGTCGTGGATGATATTCGTACGGCTCGTGATGATCGCAATCCTACGCAGCCTGGAGCTGGGACAACTGATGATGATGGCGGATTAACGTCAAGCAGCGATGACGAGACGGCTTCAATCACGGTCACAAGTCCTAACGGAGGAGAGAGCTGGGCACTCGGTTCAACACACAATGTCACTTGGACAAGCTCCGGGGTTGTAGATGTTCATATTGAGTATAGTGAAGGAGGGGCTATGTGGTTTGATGTTGTGGCTTCTACATCGGCATCCAACGGGACATATTCGTGGGATATCGGGTTGGGATCTCCTGGTGCCAGTCAGGTTAGGATTACAGCGGTCGAGGATCCTTTGATTACGGACACATCGGATAGCACGTTCACTCTTTTCTAGGGCAGCGCGGTGGAAAAAGACGTGAATTCTTTGAATTACAATTAATTAGGAAAAAGGAGATCGAAAAGATCTCCTTTTTTACGCATGCAAGAAAGGCATCCAGGACCAGCAATGTTCACGGTCAGGTTCTCACTAAAGAAAAGAGGGATTATGGGCAGAAAGTTAAGAGTTCTTATTTTTATGGCCGTTCTTTTGGGTTCTTTCTGTCATGTGAGTTTTGCCAATGATGATGACAACACACCTAAATCGATCAAATTGGGCCTGGATGTGGCCAAGGCCATAGCAGAACAGAAGGATGTGAAAGAAGGCCTTAAGGCCGTCGCGAACGACGAGCTCAGCAATTGGCTATGGGATTCTATCGGAGGATACGAAAAATTCATTTTTCAGAACAGCGAAGCCGAGATTCCTGCTGCAAAAGACAAGATCAAAAAGATCATCGAAGTTTGCAATAATATTGAAGCGTTTACGCTTGCGATACTTGAAGGACGTTACGACGATGCGCTTTTTACCGCGATTGACCAAACTGTCAGCATCGTTGACCATCCGCTTGTGTCCGTCACCTGGGCCATGACCAAACTCACTTACGAATCTCACAAACAAGTCGTTGCAACGCAGGCCGCTCTCGAGATCGAAACACTCTACGGCATGATGTCCAATGACCGCCGGCTGATGGGTGTGATCGATCCCGGCTCTGACACGCCGCCGGTGATCCCTGAAACAGCCGCCAGCGCGGATTATTTTTTTGACAAATATGTCATGACCAATGACAGTGCCCGCGCGATGCTGAAATCTTATGTGGAAAAGGTCCTTGGTGATACGTGGCCCGAACAAAGCTGGTCGGATTATATGCAGAGCTGGATGGCGGTTGGTTCCGGCGTGGATACGGCGCGTAGCGCGGAAGTCGAAGCGCTTGCGACTGATTGGCGTAATAAAGGTCGGGCATGGATCTCGCAACTGATTAAAGATGTTAACAAGCAGGCAAAGGTTGCGTGGGGCGAAACGCGTGTGGGTCAGCAGATGGCGGAGTTCAAACGGTTTTCAGATCGGGTTGCGGTTTTCTATAATGAAGATTTTGAGCAGATGCTTGGGGAATTTTCGGCTATTCAAGAATATAAAAAACAACTTCCCGCGATGCGTTTGATGCCGCAGCAGAGCAAAGAAGCGTTCGCAGCATCGCAGCAGCGATTCAACAAGGTCACAGCTGCGATGATCGGGGAGGCGGGGGCCTTGCTTCAGGACGCAGATGACTGGTCCCTAAAGTTATTGCAGGCCAGCAGCCGGGCCATGATCTTGCGCGAAGAGGCCTTGGCGAAAGAACTCAGTAATGCCCGCAACATGTGGCTGGGTTTTAAAAACCAGGTGAGTGATTTTATCGGGCAAAATTTCAAACAGGTCGCAACAGTGACTGAACAGGTCTTTGACGCGCAATCCGCAAGCGGACCTCAATCACCGGAGAGCCAGGAAGCATTAGCGATCGCCGCAGCATATTACAGTTTATACAAGCCGTATCTTCAGCCGTTTGAATGGGATGTCGTCGTTTCCAATATGACAAAAAAGGCGGGAAGTGCCACTGTGCCGCCGGCTGAACCTAAAGATTTCGTCACGGCATGTTTGGAACTTATTGATCAGGGACAAATCAGCCGTGCGTCTGGTCTTTTGTCATTTTGGTCGGAAGCGTATTTATCTGAATTTGGATTGTATCGTCAAATGTTAGGCGAAAAGGTTTTAAATGCACCGCTGCCTAGTGACTATCTTTCAGAGCAAAAAAGCCTCTCTGATCTATGGAAAATGCTGGCTGAGTCGGAGAAGCCGATCAAAGAGAAGCATCAAAGACTTCGTGAAGAACTTCCGGAGAAAGTTCGTCGAGAAGGAAACAATCTTCTTTATGAATATGAGCAGGCAGACGCGAATTTGAGAGCGCAACAAAGCGAGGAAATCACAAAACACTGGGCTCCGTTCAGCGAGGCGCGGGCCAAAATGGATAAGAAGGAATCTGCTCTCGCTTATGCGCAGACCAAGGCGGGAACGGTTGCTGGCAATTTACTTCTTGGGCCTGAGGCATTATATCAGGCGGCGTTGGTAACGGTGAACGAAGCGTTGTCCGCGTACGGCGCGTTAGCCGGTGAGCGGGGTCGGCAATACAACCTTTACATCGCGGCCATGGCTGCGGCTGAGAGGGATCTTCCGGTCACTGCGGCGGTCAGTCCAGAAAAGCTGAAAGAATTATTACCGCTTGCCGATCCGTGTCATGTGATCAGTTCTATCAATGTCGCGTTGCAGGCATTAAAGGATAATGTGCACACGGCCGTTGGGAAATTTGGGCCCAATGATGGTGATGTTCTTGCGTCGCTTCCCTCTATTATCCAAACAAAAGCGGGTGCGATTCTGGCCGGGGTGTATCCTTCGTCTTCGGTCAGCGCGTATGCCGTTGATGCCGAACGCATGAAAAGAGCATGGCTTACGGCAGCAGAGCGATTTCAAAAATTCCCGGATTTGAATTCGAACGACGTTAAAGAGATCCAGGCATTCGTAGACGGTTCATTTGATCCCGCGGGACAGATGACGCGTCTGCGGAGCATTGCGGGTGCGACAGCAGGGATCTGCAATAATATGATGAACTCGGTGCGCGAACTGTTGCAATTGGCCGCTACCGATGGTGAAAACAGGCAGCGCGATGTTGACTGGCTCATGCAAAAATCCAGAGAAGTTCAAGCGTTCATTGACGCGCAGGTCCGCAAAGGATATTTCGAATCCGGCGAGGGGGATTACCGGATCGCTGTGCCGCAGGGGCGTGTTGACGGAATGGTGTTGGCTTCCCAGCCTTTTCCGCACGTGATGACCGCAAGTGAGCTTGGCGCCTATGCTGCCAGCATTAGCGCGGAGTGGTCAAATTATCCCGGATATCTTTTTATTACGCAATATGCTCCGCTTTATGAAAAAAAATTGAAGTCCATGGCACGGTTGTCGTATGTGACGCCGGCGAGAGAAGAAAATTTTATTTCTCCTGTCTCCGGACACATTCTTTATAAAGGCGACCTGGAAAACGCGTTCAGGATTCTTTCATCTCTCCAGGAGCCTTTTCCAGATTATGCGGAGAAAATGGCGCAGGTTGCGGATTTGGTCCCGGGTTTGTTGCGCGCGATGTCAGCCCGTGATCGTGTCACATTAGAACAGAAGGCCAAAGAATATGGGATGTCCTCAGTGGAAGAGTATGTGAAGAAGACAACAGGGCGGGGATTGCCGGCGCCGGATTATTCGGCTAATGAGAATATCCGGGACATTTTGAAAGACCCGCGCTTGCAGCACGACCTTGGGCGAGCGTACATTGAAGTCGCCAAGCAGGCTCTTGCCAAGAATGAAGATCTGGTAGCTTTTAAAAATAAAGAGAGCCAGGATCAAGCGACGGCTGAAGTCGCAGCTAGAGCCGAAGCTGATAAAAAGAAAGCCGCTCAAGAATTAGTTAAACAGCAGGAAGAATATAAACGCCGGCAGGGATATTCCGTTGGTGACGCAGGGTTGAATTCGTTTATGTCCAACAATTTGCGCGGAGATGTTTTACTGACGAAAGATGATATGAAACAAGGCATGGTTGAATTCACAGGTTTGCTCAATCAAATGATCGGCGTTACGGGCATACAGATTTCGATAGATGGCGGCCGGACATGGGGGCCGATTAATGCGACGCAGAAAATAAAGTATACGTTTACACCGGAAAAGAATATCTCGTATTCACTGCGCTTGAGGGTCATTGCCGATACCGGAGAGAAGTACGACCTTAATCCATTTCCGAATCTGAACGGGTTTGTTTATTTGGATGTTGCGTATCAGCAGGCGGTAGCTGAATCGATTCAGAAATTGGCAGACACGTATGAGCAACAGAACGTTGGCGCGTTCGGTGACGGGATTGCGGAAGGATATCTCGGAGGGAAGGGCGCGTTGGTCGAAGGTGCGCGCTTCGATTTTGAGATTTTTCAGGGGACACGGTTATCTGTTGGCATCAATCGCATTGAAAAACAGCGAAGTCAGTTTATCGCGGATATTCGTTGGGATAAAACGCAATCTGTTCGATCATCAGGAGAGGAACATAAAACATCCGGGCGGACAACGATGATTTTTGTCTTTGAGGACGATCGGATGAAAATTTATAATTTACGTGGAGACCTGTTGTTCGCGGCCTTGTCCCCGGAAATTGCTAAGGCGAGCGGGTTGCGGATGGATATTGTTGCTGCGATTCAGCTAGCGCGTGATAATCGCGAACCGTTCACGGAAAAGGCGAGGTCGATCGAAGATATAAAAGAAAAGACGGATAACAAGAAGAAGGATGAAATAGTACTGGCGCCGACGCTAGCGGTCCTACCGGTCAAAGCCGGAGCGATCACATCGTATAGCTCGCATAATTATCATTTTGATTTCTCTGATGGAGTGAGTCGTGGGGATGAGCCTTTTGGTAACGATGTTCAGTGGAGGTCTGATGAAAACCATCTCATGCCGATCCACCAAGGGAAAATGAAGGTGATCTCAAATTTTGATGCATTATCGGAGGCCCCTGACAGTTCGACATATGATTGTCTTTGGGATGGAGTGGGGTGCTTGGTGTCTGTCGGAAAGGCATTTGTCTTTATTTCTGATGATGGGTATTACGGGAAGATGGAGGTTACGGGCATTTCCGGTTCGGACCCCAAGACCATTACATTCAAATACGCCATTCAGATGGATAGGACGTGGAATATACGGACAAAATAAAAATGTCCTGAAAATGGGAACCACGGGCTCTGCCTGCGGGGCTCCATGTTAGGGATAGAGAGTTTTGTTTTCTTTACCCAGCCGGTTTTTCTGCTAAAATAATGTCCATCTCTTAATGAAAGAAATCTGATCTAAAGAAAGGAATACCATGAGCCTTAACAGCGTGAATATGATGGGAAATTTGACACGGGATCCGGAGATTCGCTACACCCCGGCGGGAAAAGCGGTCTGCAATCTTTCGATCGCCAACAATCGTGTCTATACAAAGAACGGCGAGAAGGTTCAGGAAGTCTCCTTTTTTGATGTGGAGGTTTGGGGAGCCATGGCGGAGAATTGCACCAAGTATTTAAAGAAGGGAAGCGGCATTATCGTGGAAGGACGCCTCAGGCAGGATCGCTGGGAAAAAGACGGCAAGACTCAAAGCCGCGTCCGTATTTCAGCCAACAATGTGCATTTCATGCCGAAAAAGGGTGAAGGCACTTCATCCGGTCAGGGGGCGAGCAGTCAGGAACAGCAGGACAGCCCGGCTGAGTTTTCGGCCGCCGATATCGCTTGGGATGAATAATAAAAGCGCAATGTGTTATAATCTGTTTATACAAAAAGAGGCTAAATGGGGATTTTTAGCGGAAAATTTCGATGGTCTTTGCTGATTTGCACGGTTTTTGTATTCTATAGCGCAGGTTTCACATTCGCTCAAGAAAACGGCGCTCTCTCTCTTCAGGAACAATGGCGCACGGTTTTTTCTGATCAAGAGGTGGTTCTTCATTTAAAGCTTTCTTCTTCTCAAACGCTTTCCCCAACCGGGTTCTGGATCTTAAGTTATAACAATCGCACTCTTTCGCAGGGAACATTTGTTACCGGGCAAAGCGCCCCAGAAGGTCAAAATGCGCAGATCTCTGTCCACATCCCACCGGTAAAGGAAGGGGTTATGATTTCAGCGGAATTGGTGATCAGGGTTCCTTTTTTAAACGATCAGGAAAATGCTCTTGAGTTAAAAGAGGGTGTTTTTATTTTTCCGTATGATCCGTTTGCGGCGAACAAAGAATCCTTGAAGGAGGCGCGGATCGGGCTTTTTGATCCGCAGGAGCAAGAAAAGAGCGGTCGGATGTTTGAACAGCTGGGGCTTCCTTTTGAAGAGCAGTCCAATATGGACGCGCTTCCTGCTTTTGACGGAAAAATGTTGATTGTCGGAGAAGGGGTTGATTTTAAAAATTCTCCCGCGCTTTGGACAGAACTTCTGGCTTTGGCGGAGCGGGGAGTGCCGGTCTTGATCTTGGCGCCACAAAGCGGTGAGTTTTATCTTTCTTCGGCAGGAGAAAAAAATAGTCAATTTGAAAAAGTGGTCCTGGCTCGGGAAACGGTCATCAAAGAGTTTAATAAAAATTTTGATATTCACTGGGCTCCGGAAGGGCGCACAGTGGCGATTGGTTTTAAGCCTGTTGCAGGAGAGTCTGACTTTTTGTTTGTCGCTGATAGTTCCACCGATGCATGGCCCTGGTTAGAGTTGGTGCCGGCATCTTCGAAAGCAAAGATTATTTTATGCGGATTTGATTTGAGCGGGGCCATGGAGAAGTCACCAACCCCGCGTTTTCTTTTGGCAGAAATCATTCACATGATGATTCAACCCTAGAAAGAGGAGGTTTTTTATGAAACGCAAAGGCTGTTTAATCTTGGGCATTCTGTTGATGGTTGTAAGCATGGGATATGTCAGACCCCTTGTTGTTCATGCTCAGACAGAGGCGGCTGTCTATCCGGCGGCTATTCTTGACTTTGAAGAAAAAGGCATGTCGGTTAAAGAATTTGGTCA
Source organism: Candidatus Omnitrophota bacterium (assembly GCA_038222225.1). Taxonomy (GTDB): domain Bacteria; phylum Omnitrophota; class Gorgyraeia; order Zapsychrales; family JANLHA01; genus JAKLFA01. Next base: position 9,679 of record JBBRHV010000010.1, on the reverse strand, counting down.
GAAGGCGGCGGATATTATTTTTGCCAAACTTTCGGCCCGGCCGGATCTTTTGTTAGTCGAGCGGCAAGCTCTTGATAAAATTCTGCAAGAGGCGGAGCTGAACCTTTCGGGGATGGTGGATCCCATGCAGGCCACTAAGATCGGCCAATTGACAGGCGCCAAGATCATTATTACGGGGTCTGTTTTTGAAGTGGATAAAAAGCTGTATATTGTTGCCAAAGTGATCGGGACTGAGACCAGCCGGGTTTTTGCGGCATCGACCGATGGCAGCATGGGGGAGCTGGCAGCTTTGTCAGAACAGATTGCCCAACAGATTGGGCAGACGATCACGGATAAGGGCCAAGAACTTTTGGCGGTGCAGCAAACCATAGATGACCGCATTGCGACGTTGAAAAAGAAGATCGCAGGGGTAAACCTCCCCAAGATTTTTATTCAGGTTCAAGAGAACCATGTCGGTCAAGCCGCGATTGATCCGGCGGCGGAGACAGAATTGATCTATATATTCAAGGAATGCGGTTTTGATGTGATTGATCCCGAAAGCGGTAATAAAAGCGATGCAGATGTCGTGATCAGCGGCCAAGGTTTTAGTGAATTTGCTCTGCGTAAAGGCAATCTTGTGAGCGTCAAAGCCAGGCTGGAATTGAAAGCCGTGGACAGCAAAACCAATCAAGACATTGCTGCTGACAGGATCACGGTTGTTAAGGTGGATTTAGCCGAGCAGGTTGCCGGAAAGCAGGCTTTGCAGGATGCTGCCGCAGTGTTAGCAGAACGCATCATTCCGAAGCTCGTGCGTTGATGTTTTATCCGCCGTCGCAGCAAACCACGGCTTTTAGCCGTGGATGAATGCGCGACTAAAAGCCGTGGCGCTATGGCGGATTCCGCCGGTCAACAGATAAGGCGGATAAACCCAGCGGTTTGATTCACGCCAATAGGCCCCCGCGATGAGTTTTAAAAAGTAAAATTGCGGGGGGAGTGAATCAGCCGGGGGCCATTTAAATGGGTACCACGGGCTCTGCCCGTGGGGCTCCATGTAGGGAGGGAACGCCGTGAGATTCTTCTACAGCAGGATCGTAGAAGGTGTCCGGCGTCTATACCTTTAATCCTGTTGCGCGTTCTACCTTATGGATAAAAATTTTTCTATGCTACGCATCACCGCGTTGTCCGTCCTTTGTTTTGCGTGTGTGCTGAGTACAAATTCATCCTGTGCAGTCACTGGTGAAGTCCGTTCGCAAGAACCCTTGCGGATCGCTCTCATTTATTCTGAAGATCCATTCTCGAGTCTTCAGATGGCTCTGTTGGAAGAGAAATTATCTCAAGGTCAGCAATGGGTTGTGCTTGACCGCCAGCACATTCAAAAGGTCATTCAGGAACATTCATTGATAGCCAAGCTGGGCTCACCGACCGCGCAAGAGCGTCGCGATTTGGGAAAACTGCTGAATGCAGACGTTCTTCTGATCGGAAATTTCAATGAACAGCCTCAGCCCCATTTAGATCTGACCCTGACAGAAACACAATGGGGATATACGTTGGGTCATTTCTATATTCCGCAAACACTTCCAGGCAAGCAAGAGATCCTGTCGATCGTGCCGGAGCTTGATCTGACTTTGGCGAAGCTGGTTTCGCCGCAGCGGCTAGTATGCGCGGTTCCGGCGTTCACAAACCGTGATCTGACCCGGCAGTATGATCACTTGCAGAATGCGTACGCGCGCATGCTGGAATCCCTGCTCTTGCAAATGCCCGGCGTGATCGTTGTTGAAACTGCTGAAGCCCGGGCCATTGCTCAGGAAATGATGCTTAGCGGCAGAGAGCGTATTGACCGGGATATGCCGTTATATGTTTTGGGGGAATTCCGTTATGACGCCAACACCGCCGCAGTGGTCCCGTATGTTGAGATCGCGCTTTATCGCGGGGATGAAATGATCGCTCAAGAGCGGCGTGAGAATGTGACGCCTGAAGGAACCCCCGAATTCTTGCGAGGAGGCCTTATTAAAATGTTTGATTCTTTGACCGGAAAACATTCAAGCGGGCTTGAGCCCGGGGCCGAAGCAGCGATCCTGGTGAACCGTGCCAGAACATTGTTTTCTGTTGGGCAATACAAAGAGGCGGCCCAGCTTATGGAGGCGAGCTTTTTGCTTCAGCCGGATCAATTTGAACTCCGGCTTTTGGCTATGACGGCGTATGGGCGGCTTGCAGAGTCAGCATCGAAGGTCGAACGGATCGAACAGCATTGCGGAAAGCCGGTTGAGGACTCGCTGGAATTTGCAGAGCTTGCGCTGGAGCATTTGGAATATTATCTCATCAAAAATAAGGCGTTCAGCAATGACGCCAGTGTTTATAACGGCATTTCCGGGGCGATCAGGGAATACACTGATGGCGATGCCTGCGCGGAGTTGCGTCCGAAAATTTTTGAGCACCGCCGAAAGACGCGTGATGCGTATAGAAGAGTTATTGAGGAACATGCTGCGGCAGGGGATCTCAGCGATGAACTCTTGGAAATGATCCTGGGCCGGGCATTGGCCAGTCCTGAATATTATGATGAAACGTTGAGCGACAATATTCAGGTGAGACAGCGTTTGCTGCCGCTTGTGTTAAGCCCAACGATTAAATATCCGGAGAGATATGTGACTGACCTTGTTGACTATGGAATGCATCCGACCTTGCAGGCCCGCCCGGAATATAAAGCATTTTTGGAGGAGCTCACCCGTTATGATCGGCCTGTTGTTCAGGATGTCGCCAAACAATTCCTTCAGAAGCTGCAGAACAGGCCTGCCCCGTATCAATATTCAGAGAAGCCCCGGCAGGAACCGATTTCGAAAACCCCTTTGGATCTGGATGTTGTTTTTGATCCGGTTGAATTTTTTTATCAGCCGCCGGAAGAAGCTCCGCGGCGCATTCGGGTGATCGGTGTTCAGGCCTGCGGTCAGAAGACTGATCTGGTTTGGGGATGGGATGCCGGAAGCGGGAACCGGCAGGCTTTTTTAATGAAAGAAAAAGGGGTCTTGATCAAAATCTTTGATTCAGACCTTGAACATGATTTCGGACAGGCTGCCTGCAATGATGAACTGGCCTGGCTGCCGGTCACCGGATCTGAGCCGTATGTTCTGGCCATTGATCTGAAGAACAACACTGTTGAATCCTTCACGATGAAAGACGGTTTGCCGCCGATGCACATGGTCTCATCCGTTTTAGTGGGCTCAAGGCGGGTATGCCTGGCGGCATCCTTTGGTCTTTATTCGGATTTGCGTTCCTTTATTGCTGTTCTCGAACTGAAAGATGATCGCACGCATTCCGTGCGGATCATTCATGAAGCCAAGCGCGCTCTCAGCCCGGACCGGCCGGAGGCGGAACAGATCAGAGAGGCTGATCTGGTTTTTCTTCCGGGAGAAATGGTTTCTGAATTCAAGAGCGGCCGATGGCTGGTAGCTTTGAGCCGGCAGAGCAATTATCCCGGGCTGCTGATCGACGTGGATGCGCCGAGGGTTCAGGTGATGAATACATTCATTGATAGCCATGTCATCGGCGATCTAGGGGAAAAAGAGCACACGTTGTATTGGGTTTCTGCGGGCCGGGCCAGAGACAGTTATGTGATCAAAGCCTTTAATGCGGATACGGATCGTGAAACAGTTCTGGGTGCCGCCCCTGAAGACGGAAAAATGATGTTTTATGAAAATCAGGCCCATCTTGTCGGAAAACACTGGTGGATTGCCAAGGATGCGGCAGGGCCGTTTCAAAAATTAAAAGCGGATGTTCCGGGTGAAAAACCGTTCTTACACAAATGTTTTATCAGCCATCATTACGGTCTTCTTTTTACAACCAGCGTGATGGGGGATTGGAAGTTTTTTCAAGTGTCTTTTCCGGAGCGTAAGAGCGGGCAGAATTTTTTGTCTAATTTTTTTCAGGGTAAGGCGAACTAAAATGATCCGATCGAAATTCGGCAGAATGGCCGGTTGCGTATGGTTTGTCATGGCGATCCTTTTGGCAGGAATCATTTTCCCGCCAAAGGTTTTTGCAGCTGATCCTGTGCGGATTTTAGTCCTGCCCTTTGAAGTCTCCTCGGAAAATTCAGAAAATCGGGGTGTGTCTGATGCCATTGCTGAACTTTTGAATGTATTTTTTTCTCAAGCAAAAGGCGTTGCTGTGATCGAACGGGCAGAGCTGGAGACTGTCTTGGGTGAACAGCAATTATCTCTTAAAGGATTGGCCGTAGAGCAAAACCGGGTAAAGATCGGGAAGTTGACCGGGGCGCAGGTGATGGTCACGGGAAGCATTTATTTTGTTTCGGGAAAGATCGAGATTATGACGCAGGCTGCGGATGTGTCAACGGGCCAATTGATCGGCACAGCAAAAACGTCCGGGTCTTCTTCTGATTTGGCCGGGCTTGCAAAGAACATGGCCGCGGAATTATCAAAAGCACTATTCAAATCCCGGAGAGTAGACGCAACGGAGTTTGATATTGATCGCTCACCGGTGGCGAATCTGCATTTTATGAATGGCCTGAGCGCGTATTACAGCGCCCGTTATGACCGTGCGATTCCTGAATTCATTCAGGCCTCTCAAGAAGAGACGATCCGGAATATTTCCCGTTTCTGGTTGGCCAAGGCCTTTTTGTCTCAGAAACAATATGCGCAGGCGTACATGGAGTTTAATGATTTGAGCGCGCAGGCCGTGTTTACTCAAAAAGCGCAGGAGATTGAGCAGATGCGCAAAGAGTGCGAGACGGTTCTCTCGGATGAAGACATTAATTTTATAAAGCTGCTCGGGATAAAACATTAATATGAGACAGAGGATCCGAATTTTCATACTGACAGTTTGTGCCGTGGCGGGCATGCTTTCTCTGAATGTTGAGGCGCGCGCTCAGGAAACCTTGTGCATTTTAGATTTCAACCGGCTGGGTGATGTTGAGACGGATGATTGGCTGAAGCGCGGACTGGCAGATATGATGATCGCGTCAATGAACAAGGTCAGCGACTATCGCATCGTTGAGCGTAAGCACCTGATGGAATTGCTTAAAGAACAGGGGTTGTCGGTTAGCGGCCTGGTTGATGAGACGACCGCCGTTGAGCAGGCGCGTCTAACCAAAGCCGAATATGTGTTGATCGGAAATTTTTCCTCCAGCCAGGAGCAGCTTTCCGTTCAGATCCGTTTGATCAGCTTGTCCGGTCAGGATGTTGTGTCGATGGCCCAATGGCAGGGGCCTAAAGAGGATGTTAATTCCGCGATCAGATCATTATGCCGGGATCTGATGAAGAATGCCGGCCGGACATTGGACCCGGAGAAATGGACCGGAATCGAAAAAATTATTCCGCGCACAATTGATGTGGCGCAGACCTATTATCAAGGGTTAAATAAATTTGATGCAGGGCGCTATCCGGAAGCCTTGGCATATTTTCTTGATGGGCTGAATGAAGCCGAGAATTTTCTGCCGATCTATGATCAGGCGATTGAGCTGTATTATTTTTTGAGTGAACCGAAACATAGCGTGATCTTGGCGTTTCAAACTGCGCAGAAGCTTCAGGAAAACGATCCGGGCGCTGCGCTTGAATTTTATTTTAAAGGATTTGAAAAGGCCCAAGGCGTTGCGGGGCTTGTCGACATGAAGCGGGAAATCCTGGAGCGCATGATTCAATTGGCGCAAGCATATGACGAGACGACCCAGGAGGCCCAGACCGCGAGAATTTTTTTGAAAGACAGGATTTGGCAGGTGTATCTTAAGAAACATGCCGAGCGGGGGAAGGAGTGGATCACCTTTTATCACTGGGACGTCCTTCGGGATGATGAAATTTTTTACCGTATGTGGATCCACGACATCTCAGAGCAGCTTCGGCAGCGCTATGATCAGGGAGGGTATAACATGGCGCGGGATACGGAAGGGAATTGGGTGCAGAAACCCGTACCTTCGCTGACCGTTTGGATGTGGAAGACCCGTGCCCAGGCGGAGCTGGCGCGTCTGCTTGAAAAAAATGGAACTGCTGGTGAGGCGCTTGCGGTCTATCATGCGATCCTGAAAGATTATTCCTTTATGGAGGAGCTGGACCAAAAAGCCCAACCGATTCATCCGGAGGGCGCGGATTTGCGGTCGGATCTCTATACCCTTATGCGCAAGGAAGCTTTTGTGCTGTTGATGAAAGAAGCGCTTCGCACAGGCGTCTATCAACAGGATCCTATGATTTCGCCGAAGATGCAGGTTGTCAGCAATGGCCAGATTTTTCAACGGGTATTTTCTTCGCAGCTGCAGCCGGATCCGCGCACCGATAGTTGGGGAGTTTCGCCGGGAAGTTTCTATGAGAATTTTGATTTTGCCGCCCCGCAAGGATATCAGATCGATCAGATCACTCTGAAAGCCAAAGTGAACGGGCTGGTCCATTTTTATATGAACAGCATGAAGGCCGGTTCTGCCATCGCCGCAGAAAAGCTTCCCTGGGTGCTGCAGCTCGACAAGAAGATGATCCATGAGAATTTCGAACAGACGATCAGCCTGCCGGCCGGGACAGTGCTGGTTGGCATCAACACATATTCAGGTTCTCGATGGCTGGAAACTCCGATGGAACAGATGCGTTATCTGATGAAGAGTGCCGCTGATTCCCGGGAGGTGATTTCTTGGGAAGCTGTCTTTGCCCTGTCTCCGCTTGCGAAGTCTCCGTTGGCGAATTCTCCTGCGGATTATACGGAATTTGATAAGGACATTAAAGAACAGTGGGTTGTGAAATACGGCTGGGATGATGCTGTGATCCTGCACCATGATCAGCATGGGCCTTATCAAGGGAAACCGTTGATGGATGTGTATGCCAAGGACTGGCTTGTTTTCGATGATGGCCGGGATATCCAGATTTATCTTAAGGCTGATTCCCGGGTCAGGATCGAACTGCCTGTCATCATTAACAGTGAAGATGATGAATACAATGCCACGTTGGTCAAAATCCGTGACGGAAGCTTGGCGCTGATCTGGTCCCGCGCGGATAAGGACACGAAGATGAACAGCGGGTATTTTGTATCGTTCAGCCAGGATATGCTTCAGTGGAAAACTCCGCAGCGTTTGGTGTTTGAAAAACCGTCGGAGGATTTTGGAGAAAATAAGATATGGTCTTTTTATTCTCAGGACCGCACGACCACCTGGCCGGGAACCTATGAACAGTCGTATAATATTTTTCCGGTCACTGATGGTTATCTGATGTTGATGGGGCCCGGTTATGTCCGACGTTCTGCGGATCTCGTGCATTGGGGGCTTCCGGAACACATATTGCCGCTGGAAGGGGACGGGTTTTTCAGCAGCGTGGCCCGTCATGAAAGTAAAACCATGCACCATGACGGGAACAAGACGTCTGTGACCACAACCGAAGACGGACGGATCTGGGTGGTGTCAACGTTCACGGACCGGGAGGAGCTTTCCCCTAAGAATTCATTTTTGCCGCAGTGGAGAAGAATCAAGAACCGTGAAGACGGCAAGACCTATGTGGATGTTCATTTTATTCAGGTATTTTCCAGCATGGATGGAAAGGACTGGACGCCGGAACTGCGGGTTGCTTTGGATAAGTATAACAAAGACGTCAACGGCCTTTGGGTGTTTCCGGTTTCTCAATCGCAGATCGCTTTTATTTTGATGAACTACAGCCCGCAGCTCCATTGGACTGTGATGCTTTCGCCGGATCAATATCAAATTTTGCCTTCTTCGGTGAACATGTTTTTTCATAACGGAGACAAAGCGTATTATTTGAAGGAAGGGACATTGATCTGTGCTTATCCGGTGCCGCATCGACAACGTATCAATGAATGCGAGCCCGGGATGTTATTAATCAATTGGTCAAAGTCAATGTATGATGCCATTCAACCTTATATCAGAAAGTAAAAAGCCATGAATCATGATCTGAACAGGAGAAAGTCGCGCACAGGGCGGAAATATTTATTTTTGACAGGCTGTCTGTTTTTGTTTTTGTTCTGCATCAGGATCAATCTTGCCGGCGCTGAGGATGCGCCGTTTTCTTTGGCGATCATCAATGGCGAAGGTCAGCGGGATGTGGGGATGGAATTATTGACAACATTGGAAGTGGCTTTGTCGCAGCGGACTGAATTTCAGCTTGTTGAGCGCCGTCAGATCGAAAAGGTGTTAGCAGAGCTTGCTTTATCCCGGGAAGGATTCTTAGCGCCGGAAGAATCTTTGCGTTTGGGCGAAATCCTGCGGGCGCAGCTCCTGTTATTTTCCGAGCGCATTCTTGTGCCGGGAGAGGGAAACACGATTCGATTTCGCCTGGTGGACAGTCAGACCGGGATCATTGTTGAGACTCTCCTGGAAAAAGAACAGGAAATCTCCCGTGAAGCAAAGCCGCTTCTGGAAGCGATTCTTTCAGCCTTTGAAAAGCTGCGGGTTCCGCTGTCGCAAAGAACGTACATCGGCATCCTGGACCTGCGCAGCACCGAACCCGGCAGCAGCCTGGATGGAACCGCAGAAGCCTTTAAAATGTTTTTATCTTATGATTTGAGCCGTTCCCCGAATATTTTTGTGCTGGACCGGGAGCATATACAGTATTTGCAGAATGAGAAAAATTTGACAGGCGTTGCTCTGCAATTGAAAACGTCTGCTTTTTTAATTGAGGGCGGGGTGAGATCGTCTACAGATCGCAGCAAGATACAATTTACCGTATTGTTGTACCGGTTGGATGGCTCAGAAAGCCAGAAGTTCGATATTGATCTGCCTGCTTCTGATATCAGGAGCGTCAGGGAACAGATGCAAAAGACTGTTTTGGAGCATCTCGATCAAACCGCTGTCGGCGGGATTATCGGAAAAGAGGACATGGAAGCGGGAATGTTTTTGAACCGCGTGACCCCGCTGATCAATGCCGGCCAATATGAAGAGGCGGTCAGGGCTGCGGAAGTGGCTTATGCTCTTCAGCCGGGTTTGGAGTCCTGTTTTTCAGCAGCTCGGGCTTGGTTCTTATTGGGATTTTCTATGCTGGAAGAAGAGGGCGGCGGATCCAGAACCATGGCACGACGGATCAGCGGGCGAAGGCGTGTGCGGTCTGCTTCGGATGATATCGGCGATCAATATCAGTCGACTGGTCACAGGGGTGTGCGCACGATAGGGACGCCAGAATCGCGGGACATCGCTGCGAAACAGGCCCGTCTTACCGAGCGGATGAAAACGGATATTGGAAATAAGATGAGTGAGTATTGGGGTTCCGGCGAATCCAAAGGCCAGGCAGCATTTATAGATGTGAGACAGCCGGATGTTCAGCAAAAGGTGTCATCTGCGCAGAGACCGCTTACGATGCCGCAGGAAGAGTCCAGTAGTTCGGCGATCAAAGAACCAGTTCAAAAAGGCGCTCCTCCCGCTGCGGATAAGGATAAGCGCGTTTTGGCTGCTTTGACGCGGGCAGTTTCTCTTTATGCAGAGTATGGCGACCGTTATATTCAGGAATTTGAGTCCGGGGCAGATATCCCGATCGCCATCCCGGATCCGTTTGAGCAGATCCCGGAGATTTTGTTTCAACCGGGCATGCCGAATAAAGAAGGGCAGAGTTTGTGGACATCACGTTTTCCTTTAAAGTATGGCTCTTCACCGTTTCCTGTGGGTAAATCACAGGGGTTGATCTTTGATAAATGACGTTATGACCTTAAGTTTTAAATACTCAAGATTCCGAATTCCGAAAGAACGTCTTTGAATGACACGGATTTTATTGATCAGGCC
>JBBRHV010000009.1:0-51872 GCA_038222225.1 Candidatus Omnitrophota bacterium | reverse complement strand
TAAGCGCCGCCAACGCCACCTTGGCCTTAAACTCGTTACTGAAACTTCTTCTTATTCTGCCCATTCTGGACCTCCTTGACTACGTTAGATTATACCTAACTCTTGCCTTTTTGTGGTCCAGTTTTCCGGGGGCATTATACTGCTGAAGGTGGTACCAAATCACTTTCGGCTGAGAGTAAAACAGGGTCAGAAATAGGCGCTGAGAGCTTTCCAGGTCCTGCTGCGACAATTCCGGCGTGCGGACACAGCTGCCGGCCCAACGCTTGAACCGGCTCCAGTCGAGATCACCCACAAACTCAATGCCGTCCTTTTTTAAGGCCTGCTTGAATATTCTGGTACCGGGATAGGGGGTCATAATGTTGCAGGAGGCCCGCACCAGGTCCAGACTTCGGGCAAAATCGATCGTTTCGCGGACCGTTTGGTGGGTTTCTCCAGGAAACCCCACAATGAAGGAGCCCCGGGTTTGGATCCCGAGACCCCGCATCCAGCGGTAAACCTGACGGTACTGGTCTTTGGTGGTCCCTTTTTCACATTCCATTAGAAATCTTTCATTCCCGGTTTCCACACCCATGGAAATCTCGGTCATGCCGGCCTGCTTCATTTTGATCAGCATGTCCTTGTCGATGGTGTTGGCCCGGGCATTGACATAAAACCTGATCTTTTCATGAAGACCCCGCTTAATGATTTCATCACAAACCGTTAAAGCAAAATTCCGATTCACAGTGAATGTATCATCAAAGAATAAAAAAAATTGCGTGCCGTAATCCTTCTGCGATCTTTCAATTTCATCAACAACCTTCAAGGGATTTCTTAACCGATGCGGTGTTTTCCTTTTCGCGCAAAAGGTGCAGCCCCCCGGACACCCGCGCGAACTTTCGATGACATCCATGCGGACCATCCCGCGGCCCGGAACCGGAAATTTATACTTTCGGTAGTCTATCAAATGGCGGGCCGGCAGGATGAAGTCGAGATCCTGCACGCGCGAGCCGTAAAAAATTTTGTCCTTGGGCAGATGATTGACGATCTCAACGATAACCTCTTCGCCTTCATCGCAGATGATATAGTCCAATTCCGGGCATGCGGTGAGCGACTCCTGCGGCAGCGCTGAAACATGCGCTCCGCCCGCGATCATTTTAATGTCCGGAAAATCTGCCCGAATTTTCCTGGCAATGGCGGCCAGTTCAAAAAATTCCGGAGTGGTCGCGGTCAGACCCATAAAATCAATTTTTGTTATCCGGTTAAGCTCGCCGACCTGCCGCGAAATTTCTTCAGTGTCAATCAAATCCGGTTCCGCATCAATGATGCCGACTTTGTGGCCCGCCGCTTCAAGCGCTCCGGCAATATACATCAGTCCCAGCGGAGGCCGGACTTCCCGGTTCCTGGGAAGCTCGCCGTATACCTTATAAATATTCCTGGAATAGGAGGGACGAATTAGAACAATATATTTCTGCATGATCTTTTCTCGTGAGTGTCCATGAACTGCCTGCCAAATCAACAGGCGACTGGCCGCGTTGCTTAAAGTAAAATTTATTATACGTCTTAAGCCGGTGCTCAACCAGCCTTTTTGCTGCTGAATTGAGGGCTGCGGCACTTTTTAAAATACGCCCTTCGCGCCGCTCATTAGCAAAAAACGACTTCCATATTGCACAAAACGCATTTCAAAGTTACTATGGTCTAGATTTGGATTCGAAGACACACATCTCAAAAAATGAATATTGCAAACAATGACTCAGCATAACAAACCAAATTTTATCGGAATAGGTGCGACCAAGTCTGCCAGCACCTGGCTCTGGCTGAATCTCAAGCAGCATCCGGGCATTGATCTGCCGCCCTTAAAAGAACTCCATTACTTCAACCGGCTAAAAAAATGTCCGGCATCAAAGATCCATAAACGAATCGCCTGGCTGACCTCCCGGGACAACGCCAATCGACCCTGGTTTTTAAAAATCCTAAAAGACGCTTTTAAATTCCAAACTCTTCCCGAGATTCCCTGGTATCTTCATTATTTGCTGGGGACATTTGATGATGAATGGTATTTCTCCCTGTTCGATAAACTTAAGCCGGGCTCTGTAACCGGCGAAATCACGCCCTGCTACTCAGCCCTTGAAATCGCGGACATTCAGGCCGTTTATCGGATTCTCCCGGATGCCAAGATTGTTTTCCTGATGCGCAACCCGGTTGACCGTGCCTGGTCACACCTCAAACATTATCTGAGCCGCATAGAAAAACGCTCTGTAAAGGTGCTTGCTGAACAGACCATGCTCGAATATCTCAACAACGCCCTTTTTTTCAGCCGGGGAAACTATCCCAGGATCCTGGATAACTGGCAAGCCGTCTTTCCTGAACATCAGATATTTTTAGGTTTCTTTGATGAAGTCCTTCTGGATCCGGAGGGCCTCATGAAACGCCTGTTCCGTTTTCTCGGGCTCGATCCCGCGATCCACCCGGGGCTCATTAGGACAAAAATCTCTTCATCTGAATCCGTAGCGATCCCTCAGAAAATAAAAGACGTTCTGATCGAACAGTACACCCCGATCCTCAAAGACATGAGTGCCCGCTACGGAAGCTTTCCTGCCGCCTGGCTCACGCAACTCAACGAAGATCGCAATATTTAAAAAATTTCCGTCATCATTCACAAATGCTTGAAAAACAATGCTTTGAAATTTTATTTTTCTGAGAGATTTTTGCGAAAAGATCGACTAACTAAAAGAGTCTGTAAATATATATGTATTGATCAAGAAAACGCTAAAAACTCTCGCAGAAAACCCAAAGGAGTTAACAATGAAAGCCATCGTAAACCCAGACACATGTATCGGGTGTGAATTGTGTGTACAGACCTGCCCGGAAGTTTTTAAAATGGCGGATGATAAAGCTGTGGTGCATGCGGATCCTGTTCCAGCCTCAGCAGAACAGGCTTGCCAGCAGGCAGCTGATGAGTGCCCTGTAAATGCCATCGCAATTGAAAAATAGCGCAGCTATATCGTAGTGCGCACATCAACCGGAACACATACAACACCTTCCCCGGAATCAGAAGAATTAGAAAAAGGGGGGATTTCATGACACAAGAGACCAACCAAAAGTGGCATAAAAACAACTTGAAAGAGGCGACCTCTCCCTATCTAAATCAACACCAGGATAACCCGATCTGGTGGCAGGAATGGAGCAAAGGGACAATTCAATACGCCAAGGAGACTGATAAGGTGATCCTGGCGTCTGTTGGTTATGCGACCTGCCATTGGTGTCACGTGATGGCAAAAGAAGTGTTTTCTGACCCAGAGGTCGCAGAAAAATTGAATGAGCATTTTGTATGCATCAAGGTTGACCGAGAGCAACGGCCTGACATTGATGCCTATTTAATGTCTTACATCACTGCATTAACCGGACAGGGAGGCTGGCCATTAAACGTTTTTCTGACTCCCGACCTCAGGCCTATCTATGCCGTCACTTATGTGCCGGCACGATCAACCCTTGAAAAAACCGGTTTTCTGGATATTCTTGACAAAATCGTCACCTATTATAGAGAGCACCCCGAGCGCATTGAATCTTTCGAAATCAGCAACACTGGCCAAGAACAACCTCAGACTCGCCAAGACCTGCTCATCAAAGCGTACACACAGGCGTATGACGCAAAGCATGGAGGATTTGGCACACAAAGCAAATTCCCGTCTTTTTGTTCGCTTCTTTTTTTGCTCTATTATTATGAAGTGACCAGGCATGCCTCACTTAAGCACATGGCCGAAACCACCCTGGACACAATGATGCTGAAAGGACTTCACGACCATCTCCAAGGTGGATTTTTCAGATACTGTGTAGACCGGGAGTGGACAATGCCGCATTTTGAAAAAATGCTCTATGACCAGGCCTTGGCCTTATGGACGTATAGCTTAGCTTTTCATGTCTTCAAAAAAGACGCTTATCAGACCGTCGCTCAAAAAATTATACGGTGCCTTGACGAGACATTTCAGGTCAACGGCCTTTACCAATCTGCCCATGACGCCGATACAGACCATCGGGAGGGGGCGACCTATCTCTGGGAACCAAGCGAATATGAATCTGTACTGACAGCCGGTGAATATCGTCAGTTCGCTGAGACATATCAGATCGAATCACCGAACACGCCAGAAGGAAAAATCCATTTGATCAAACGCACCGACACCTTTCTTCCTGCGATTGAATATAAATTACTGAAATATCGAAAACTCCGCCCACAGCCATCACAAGATCAAAAAATAATTACAAGCTGGAACTGTTTGACCGGGATTGCCTTTATCCAGGCATACCGTTATCTCCCGAACCAAGAGGACGGCCTCAAAAAAGCAGAGGGAATCCTCACCAGTCTTTTAACAAGTTATCGTTCGGCTGGAAAAATCTTCCATAGTTCTTGTAAGGAACTTGCACAGCGTGACGCCGTTTTTCTTGAGGATTATGCGGGCCTGCTTTTGTTACTCACGTTTTTAAATGAAGAAACCGGACGCTATGTTCCTGAGATGGATGAACTTGAAATTCAGATCAACACGCTCTTTCGCAAAGAAAACACCTGGATTGAATCAGTGAGCGATGACTTCATGGAAATCCCGGCTTCCCAGTATGACCAACCGGCCCCGTCTGCCGTTTCATTGCTGGAATACGCACTGACGCGAAAGGATCTTCTCTGCAAAGGCCGCACCTCAAACTCCGGCTTTAAAACTCCTTTGGCCCATGATTTTCATAACATCAGCGTATTACTGGCAAAAGGATCTTTTCATCTCCGGGAAACGCCTCATAAATTACCCTGGAAAGACCTCACCGCCAACACACTCCAGCGAGTAGGTAAAGACGCCCGGGATTGCTACCAGGGAGTATGCCGACTTGTATGATAATTTCAAAAATATGGTAATATAGACTTCGACAATCAGGGATGGAAAATTCGTGCAAAGGACTCCGCTATGAAAACCGAGGCGATGCTTTATGAAAAACTGGATTCAGGCATGACACATTGCCATCTGTGCGCCCATGAATGCAAAATTTCCCCATCGCAATTTGGGATCTGCGGTGTACGTCAAAACGTCGGTGGAACGCTGTACACTCATGTTTACGGTGAAGTCATCGCCTCAAACGCCGATCCTATCGAAAAAAAACCTCTCTATCATTTTCTGCCCGGTACCCGATCGTTTTCCATCGCGACCATGGGATGCAATTTCAAATGCGGGTTTTGCCAAAATTGGCAAATCTCCCAAATTTCCAAAAAATACACTTCGCATCCTATCGGGGAAGAAATGCTTCCGGAAAAAATTGTTGAGCTATCGCTGAAAAATGCATGCCGCAGCATTTCCTATACCTATACAGAACCAACCATCTTTTTTGAGTACGCGTATCAGACCGCACAGTTTGCTCATCGGGCCGGCCTGTCCAACGTGTTTGTGACCAACGGATACCTGACAGAAGAGGCGCTCCGGACCATCGCTCCGTTTCTGGATGCCGCCAATGTCGATCTAAAAAGTTTCAGCGAGCAAACCTATCAAAAATCCTACGGCGCGCGTCTGCAGCCGGTGTTAAATACCATTCAAACCATGCATGACCTGGGTATCTGGATCGAAGTGACCACGCTGGTCATCCCGGGTGAAAGTGATTCGCCTGAAGATCTCGAGGGCATTGCTGCTTTTATTGCCGGAGTCAGCAAAGATATTCCCTGGCATATTTCTAGATTTCATCCGGACTATCAGTACACCCAGACCGAACCGACCCCGTTTTTAACATTACAGCGGGCCTTCGAGATCGGAAAAAAGGCCGGCTTGCGTTATGTTTATTTAGGAAATGTCTCGACTGAAAACGATACCGTCTGTTACAGCTGTAACCGTGTCTTGATCAAACGCTCGGGTTATAGCATCCAAACATTATCGCCGAACCCGGGTGTCTGCCCTCAGTGCAGCGCAGAGATCTCCGGCGTCTGGTAAAAGGGAGCCTGTCATGAAAAATCAGAAAATATTCTTTTACGACACAAAACCGTATGACCAACAGGCCTTTGATAACGCCAAAACGGCATACGGCTTTGACATTGAGTATTGCGGCGCGCATTTAAACTCCAGCACAGCCAGTCTCAGCCAGGGTTCGCCGGTCATCTGCGCGTTCGTCAATGACACGATTGATACCGACACACTCCGGATCCTGGAAGACTGCGGCGTCAAACTCATCGCCCTGCGCAGCGCCGGATACAACAACGTCGATCTCAAAGCGGCCTACGGACATATTCATGTTGTGCGCGTTCCGGCCTACTCACCCCATGCCGTGGCAGAGCATGCCATGGCGTTGATCCTCAGCCTCAACCGAAAGACCCACAAGGCCTACTTTCGAACCAGAGATGGGAATTTCTCGATCAACGGATTGATGGGGTTTGATATGTACCAAAAAATCATCGGCGTCGTAGGAACAGGCCAAATCGGCCGTTGCCTGATCGATATCTCGTTGGGCTTCGGCATGAAGGTCATTGCCTATGATAAATATCCGGATGAACAATTCGCGAAGGAGAAGGGGTTCACCTACACCACGCTGGAAGAACTCTACCATCAATCGGACATCATTTCCCTGCACTGCCCCTTGTCTAAAGAAACATTCCACATGATCGATGGCAAAAGCATTCAACGCATGAAAAAGGGCGTGTTCCTCATCAATACCAGCCGGGGAAAAATCATTGAGACCGAAAGCTTGATCAAGGGCCTCAAGGAAAGACAGATCGGCGCGGCCGGACTCGATGTCTATGAAGAAGAGAGCGACTATTTCTTCGAGGACCGGTCATCTGAGATGATCAGCGATGATATGTTAGCGCGCCTCATGACTTTTCCCAATGTTTTGATCACTTCGCATCAGGGTTTTTTTACAAAAGAGGCGCTCTCAAATATTGCTCATACCACATTGGAGAATATCAAAGAGTTCCTTGCCGGGGGTTTTCTTAAAAATGAAATTTGCTACAAATGCGATTCTGTCTGTTTGAAAAAAAAAGGGAAGAGGTGCTTTTAAATGGACCAAAAAAAACTGGCCCTGATCCATATCATCAAACGCGACCTCCATTTGACCGATGAGGAATATCGCGACATCCTTCACCAGGCCGCGGGTGTAAATTCCTCCAAAGACCTGACCGAAGAAAAATTCAGCAGATTGATGAATTACTTTATGCGCAGCCGGCACTACCGCCGCCATCCTAACGGGATCACCTTACGCCAGAAATTCTTTATTAAGGACCTTCGTGAAGCCCTTGGCTGGGATGACTCGCATCTGGAGAACTTTCTGGAAAAATACTACCACCGCAAGCAGCTGGACAACTTGACAAAAACCGATGCATCGAAATTGATACAATCCTTGATCAATATCAAAACTCATCACAAAGGGAGGGCTCCCATGATCGACCTGTACTATTGGCCAACGCCCAACGCGCATAAGATCACGATCTTCTGTGAAGAAAGCAACCTGGAGTATCGCGTGGTCCCGCTGGACATCACACAGGGAAAACAGTTTGATCCGGAATTTTTAAAAATTTCCCCGAACAACAAGATCCCGGCCATCGTGGATCACGACTCCACGCTCAGCCAGAAACCGATCGCAATTTTTGAATCCGGCGCCATTCTGGAATATCTCGCGGACAAAACACAAAAATTCCTTCCACCGCTGGGAGACCCCAAACGTTATGCGGTCTTACAGTGGCTTTACTGGCAAATGGCAGACTTGGGACCGATGGAAGGACAAAACTATCATTTCACACAATTTGCCAAAGAAAAAGTGCCTTACGCGATCGAGCGCTATGCAAAGGAAACGCACCGGCTTTACGGCGTCCTGAATGCGCAAATCGCCTCCAATGATTTTGTGACCGGAGACCAGCTGACGATCGCAGACATGGCCATCTACCCCTGGATCGTACCGCATCAAAAGCTGGGACAGAATCTGGACGACTTTCCGAATATTAAACGATGGTTTAAACAGATGGCACAGCGGCCAGCGGTTCAAAAAGCCTACGCGCAAACCGACGGCATAAAGAAATGACGCGCCCCGGGAATCTTTCGAAAAAACCCAAACCGCCTTTATATGGAGCATGCCTGCATTAACAGGAGTCTGTCTTGCAATCGCGCCAGGAAATGGCTATAATTTCTAAGCATTACTAATATAAGGTTTAGTGCAGAAACGACCTCCCGGCACTCAGTTATCCAATGAAGGCAGGATGCAGAGGAATTGCCGTTTAAACGGCAAGGTTGCCGCCCTGAACTGAAGGAACTTTCTTTTTCCCGGGATTTTAAAATATGCTTTTTAACTCCATACATTTTCTGATATTTTTCCCCATTGTTTTCGTTCTGTTTTTTGCCTGTCCCCATCGGTTCAGGTGGTTTCTGCTTTTATGCGCCAGCTATTATTTCTACATGTGCTGGAAAGCGGAGTATGTCCTGCTGATTATCGCATCAACCTTGCTGGATTATTTTATGGGGCTGCTCATGGGACGCGAGCCGACCAAGGCAGGCCGTCGGAAATACCTGATCATCAGTTTGATCGGCAACCTCGGCATCTTATTCATGTTCAAATATTTCAATTTCTTTAATGAAACCTTGCGCGCCACATTCACCCATTTTAATATGTTTTACAATGTTCCGGCGTTCAAGGCCTTACTGCCCATCGGAGTTTCATTTTATACCTTCCAAACATTAAGCTACTCCATTGAAGTTTACCGGGGGAATATCCAGCCGGAGAAACATGTGGGAATCTTCGCGTTATATGTGGCCTTTTTTCCCCAGCTGGTTGCCGGCCCCATTGAGCGGTCCCAGAACTTACTGCCCCAGTTTTACAAAAAAATGCATCTTGACGCCGGAAGAATCGTGTCCGGCTTGCAGTTGATTCTCTGGGGGATGTTCAAAAAGGTCGTCATTGCCGACCGCCTGGCGGTCGTGGTGAATATGGTGTATGGCAACCCGTACCACTACCAGGGAAGCAGTCTGATCATCGCGACGCTCTTTTTCGCCTTTCAAATTTTTTGTGATTTTTCCGGATATAGTGATATTGCCATCGGCACCTCTCAGGTGATGGGATTCAACTTGATGCGAAACTTTAACCGGCCCTATCATGCCCAATCCATCAGCGAATTCTGGCAGAGATGGCATATATCCTTATCAACTTGGTTTAGAGACTATGTCTATATCCCTCTGGGAGGGAATAAAACAACGTTTTCCAAATGGATTTTTTGCATTATTACGACCTTTTTTCTGAGCGGCTTATGGCACGGGGCGAATTGGACGTTTATTGTCTGGGGAATGCTGCACGCCGTTTACTATTTGGCAGAAAAAAGATACGCCGGATTCACCGACGCCATATTTAAATTTTTCAGGATCCATAAGATCCCGGCCCTGCAGGACATCCTGCGCATTCTGCTGACCTTCGGGCTTGTCTGTTTTGCCTGGATTTTTTTCCGCGCCAACACGATCAGCGATGCCCTCTATATCAGCACCTATCTATTTACGGGCCTGCGGGAACCATTCATCTTCGGAAACGGCATGGGGGCCCTGGGCATCACCTTCCATGATTTTATGATTTCCATATTGCTCCTTGTTCTGATGGAATGGGTGCACCTGATACAGCGTTTCGGAAACATCCGAGAATTGTTTTCAAAGAAACCGGCTTGGCTTCGCTGGGCTGTGTATTTGTTCTTAACCTTGTGCATTATGAACCTGCACGCATTAGAGGAAATTCCTTTTATTTATTTTCAATTTTAAAAACTCTTTCTATGAAAAAACTCGTACTCAAATTAGCCATTTTCAGCCTGCTGATCAGCCTCTGTCAGTTCTTAATCGTTTTAAAATATCCCGGCATCCCGGACAAGGCTTTCCGGATACGGAACCGGCTGCAAAAAAACGCTGATTTTATATATTTTGGATCCAGCGCAGTCTATTGGACATATCCCAAAGACAAAAACGGAAAAACAATCGGAGATTATCTGCATGACCTTTTGCCGGAATACACGATCGCAGATGCATCCATGAACTCCGGTAAAATGGATCTCTATCTGGCCGCCATTCAATACATGATCAGAACCGCCCATCATCCCAAGCTGGTTATTATCCCGATTGAGCTGCGGTCCTTTTCTCCCTTATGGGATCGGCATACTGATTACCAATATGACCGGGAAAAGTTTTATTTTAAACACGGCAGCATCGTCCTGGACATGCTCTATCGGCCGCTTGCGATCGATCGAAGAATAAAACCCTCACTGACGTCAACTGACTACCGTCGTTCAAAACTCTATAACGGTGATGAATATATCGGCGACGTTGAAGACTTTGTAAGCGGGCCGTTTCTAACCTATTCAGAAGAGCATTTAAAAAAGGCGATCGAAGCGCGCTATATGCTGAAGATCCCTGAAGACCATCACATCATCAAGGATATGGCCGCGATCGTCCGGCTGTTAAGAGATGCAGACATTCCGGTTTTATTTTATATAACCCCCATTGATCATCAAACCGGGGAGCAGTACTGGGAAGACCTTTTTGACGAAAGAATACAGAAGAATATCCATACCATTCAGGCTGCGCTCGCAAAAGAGGGGGAACAATTATTCAACATTGCCTTCTCACTTGATCAAACGGAATTTACCTGGAGGCAGGATCCTGATTTCAATTACATGAATGAACATTTATCTGAACCGGGAAAAAGACACGTTGCCCGGTTATTGGTCAAACCCATTGAAGAGAAGTTAGCAGCCGAAACAGACCGAAAAAAGCTGTTTTGACAGTACCGCGATTGATACAAACTTTATATCATGCTATGATTTACCAAACATCCGACTTTAAATTAGGATCATTGAGGAAATATGAATACCTGCTTTCTTACCCTTAACTGTTTCGGCATTCTCCTGACACTGCTGGTCTTATGGAAGGATTCAAAAGAGCAGAAAGAATCCGGGTGGAGTTTCTACGCTGTTGTATGCGCCGGTCTCATCGCGGCAGGCATCTTTTTTTTAAGGGGCTGGCAAAACATAAGCCCTGAGCTGGTGACGCCACTTTTTGAGGGGACAAGTTTACAAAATATTTATCAATTATATGCCGAAGCCGTTCATTCCGGCCATAATTTCCTCTGGCTTACACATCTTTCGAATGCCCCCGGCGCGCTGCGATTGCAGAGTGTTGTCTGTTTAAATATCGCACTGATGATGGCGAACTGCATGATCTTTCTTGTGATTGCGATCCGCTCATTAAAATCGATCATGATCCCCATCATTCTGGGAATAGCGTTCTTTAAAAGCCCTCTAACGGAATTCGCAACCTTTTCGGAACTGCCGTCGGCTCTTCTCACGATGTATTTCTGGATGGGGATTTTGGCTGTTGATCAGGTCCAGAAGGAGATCTCAAAAAATCCTTTTCCTTTTAAAAGAAACAATACACGCATCCTGCCTCCATTCTTGTTGCTTTCCATTGCGACGGTTCTTGCCGGCTTTACTCGTTTGGAATATTCCGGTTTCGGAATTCCGGCGTTGCTCATGATCTTCATCCATTGCAAATTTGGCGACCACGCTCTGGAAAAACTAGAACACCGCATTTTAAGTTCTATTTCAAAATTTTTTATAAGATTTTCATTTCCCAATTCGCTTCTGACAATCATCCTGACTTTGGGAATTTCCAGCTTACTTCTATACATGCTCCATCACCCGGAGCGTTTTTCACGCGATCTCATTATGAACATCAATGCGGTGAACCCCTTTGATTTATCAATCTTTACGCTGCCCTTTTTTCTTGCCGTCGTTCTTCCTTTTTCCATTATCATTTTGTTCCTTTTAGGAATGGTCTATTCTGTCCGAAACTGGCATCAATTTTGCCTGCTTCCGATCGCAGTCTTGGTTTTTTACAAATTGCTTTATCAT
This sequence comes from Candidatus Omnitrophota bacterium, assembly GCA_038222225.1. GTDB lineage: Bacteria > Omnitrophota > Gorgyraeia > Zapsychrales > JANLHA01 > JAKLFA01. Next base: position 40,009 of record JBBRHV010000009.1, on the reverse strand, counting down.
GGCGCATCTTCAAAATTTTTCGGCATGATTCGGTTGATGACAATGCTCAATCCCATTATTCTGTTTATTTCCATTTGGGGCTGGAAGGAAATAGAGCATATCGCGATACGACAACAGTGGAACTCGAACTGGAAAAAGATCGCCATAACAATTATGATTATTCTGTTTTGTGTTCCACCCGTCGTCAATAACCCTTTATTGCTCGAACGAAGCACGAAGTTGTTCCCTGAGACAGCAGGCGTATTGATCAATCGAAATATGCAGTATGAAATTCAGTTTCTTCTTGAATCCGTAGCCCGTTTTCCTGACTGTGTTTTTATAACCAGCGTCGCCCAGCGAAGTTCCGCATCCTACAACGCTTCTCGTTTTGTCACGGTCGTTTTTGGCCAAAGATTTCCTGCCCCAATGATCATTCAAAAAAACTCTGAATCCCTGTCGGAAATCCTCACTGGCGTGTCGGGCAATCCCCCCCAGTGTGTTCTGTTTTATTCTGGCCTGGACTGCCAATTAGATCATCCATCTCAATGCGAATCGTTCACGTCGCAAAGCGAACTGATCGATGAAAAAGTATTTCTAAACCGCCCCTATTGCGATACGGTGATCCGGGCAAGGCCGTTAGCGGAAATTCACCTTCAGCTATATCGTGTTTTCGGACTAGAACCTTGAACATAAAACCAAAAAAAATCCGACTTGAAGCCTCAACAGCCTGTCAGCTGAAATGCCCGCTTTGCCCAACAGGGAAAGGGGACATTGACAAATGGATCGGCACCGGCTTTTTGAAATTCCAAGATTTTAAAAACCTGGTTGATGAAAATCCGGAGATACACAGCATTGAACTGTCCAACTGGGGAGAGATTTTTCTGAACAACGAGTTGGTTGATATCATTCAGTATGCCCACCAAAAATATATTCAACTCGAAGCCAATAACGGGGTCAATTTGAATACCGCCAAAGAAGAGGTGCTGGAAGCGCTGGTGAGATATCAGTTCCACAGCATGACATGCTCCATTGATGGCACCAGCCAGGACACGTATTCGTTTTACCGACGCGACGGCCACTTCAAGACGGTCATTGCAAATATTAAAAAGATCAATGCCTACAAGAAAAAATACGGCTCCGAGTTCCCACGATTAACCTGGCAGTTCATTGCCTTTGGACATAATGAGCATGAAATTGAAAAGGCTCAAAAAATGGCAAAAGCTCTCAATCTCGTATTCCAGTTGAAATTTTCAGGTGATGGGGCGGAGGAAGCTCTTTTTTCGCCGGTCAAGAACAAGGAATTGGTCCGGAAGAAATCCGGCCTCGGGGTGGCCACCCGGGCTGAATACAGAGAGAAATATACTGCTGGATATCTGGCTGATCAAATTTGCACTCAATTATGGACAAGTCCTCAGATCAATTATGACGGAAAAATGTTAGGATGCTGCAATAATTACTGGTCAGATTTTGGCAATGTCTTTACCGACGGCTTATCCGGTTGCTTAAATAATGATCGGATCAATTATGCCCGGGCCATGGTCATGGGGAAGAAAGAAAGCCGCCAAGACATTCCATGCGCCCGTTGTTTTGTATATAAAGAGAGACTAAAAGAAAAACTGTGGATTGATCTGCAGAGCACAACACCTTGATCATAGAGGCTTAGCCCGCAGAACAGGGAGGACATCATGCTGCATTGGAAACTCTTTGCGTTCGCATCCGCTTTTTTTGCCGGACTCACCGCGATCCTGGCAAAGATCGGCGTAAAAAATATCCCGTCAAATCTGGCAACGCTGATCAGAACCATTGTTATTCTTGCGTTCATCGGCCTCATTGTGGGTTTCCGCCGGGAATGGAAAAACCCACTTTTGATCGACCGCCACAGCCTGACCTTCCTGGTTCTTTCCGGGATCACAACCGGGCTTTCATGGCTTTGTTATTTCCGCGCTTTGCAGTCCGGACCGGCGTCGCTCGTGGCTCCGATTGACAAATTGAGTTTAGCCTTTGTGATCATCCTATCGCTGATCTTTTTGGGTGAGCGCCTAGGGATTTACCAATGGCTAGGCGTGTCTCTCATCACAGCCGGAACTTTTATTATTATCCTAAAATAGAGGTCTAACATGAAGCGAACATTATTCGCACTGGCGATCATATTACTATTTACCTGTCAAACCGGCTACTGTCAGAACGAAAAACAAATAACGAACGGGCTCTATTTCATCACAGACCCAGGAAAAGGGCCTTCAGTAAAAGCCCTGGATGGGGTTGAAATCAATCTTGGCGAACAATTGACCACTGCACCTATCAAAAAAATTTATTTTAAATCCCTTAATAATGACAATACAGCCTATCAATTAATGCTGCAAAAAACCAACCCGTTCTCAGACCGCGACACGCTTTTCGCGCTCTATGTGGATGGCTATTGCATGCGCTTCAACGGCAGCGGTTCCAGCAATGATCAAACCTTTGATATCAGCGGGCAATTTGATTCTGCTCAAGCGGCCGATGTTTTTACGGAATTTTTCCACACGCTGCCGCTTAAACGCACGCATCCCCATTACGCTTTAACCACAAAATATGTCCCTTCCAAGGAGTCCTTTTCAACGGATGAACCACTGCCGGTCACGCTTGAGATCACAAATGTCGGCACCGCTCCGGTCACATTTCAAGTCGGAGGCAAGAACCGCGGAGAGCGGGACAACCAATTCGGTTTCACCGCTTATGACGGCATGAACGCTATACCGGACACCGGCAATCCGGTTCATTTCGGGGGCATTTCTTTCAATAAAACACTGCAGCCCGGTGAAACATTTACAAAAGAGGTTGATCTGCGCAAATGGTTCACCTTTCCAAAGGCCGGCACTTATGAAATCACCGGGACCTATTCCTTATCATTTTTTGACCAGGCGCTTACGGATTATTTCTTTGTGGTTTGGGAAGACTATGCAACTGCCAGTTTCTATTTAAGGATCAACGAGCCCTGAGACTAAAAATGTGACCCGCCCACCAAACCGGGCCTTAGCAGACACCTTGTGCGATCGTGTAATTCTGAGTATCCGCAATTCCTTTCCAATCCCCTTCAATCATTCGCAATGATCTCTAACAAAGACGTTGTCCGTGTCGAAAAACTGCACCATATTGAACAATGGACAGACCTTACCCAACCAGACTTTCCCTATAATCTTAACCATTTGATTTTAAATACTTAAAAACACTATATTTATGAGAATGCCCATACAACGATACAATTAAGCTTGCAGTTGGCACGCTAACTGCTTGTATAATTGTATCATCACAAATCAACACCTTAAGAAAAGCGCATTTACAACAGAGGATGAAAAAACAATGAAAAAAGATCTTATCATATTCGCAATTATTTTATCTGCAGGAATCCTATTTACCAAACCAGCTGAAGCCGTCCTTCTTTTTCAGGAAGACTTCAATACCGGCAGCAATCAGTCTAAAGTTCCGACGATCGCAAAGGGCGCTGATAATAACTGGTATGGAGCCCGTTTTCAATCAGGGGGCGACTCGATTTCCGGTGACATTTCAATGTCAAGCGGCCTTTCATCAGCAGACGGCCGTTACGGCTATTTTCAAGATGATGCTGGTATCTTACTATCCATCAGTACATTAGGCTATGAGGATGTTCTTTTAGACTTTGATTGGCGGACATACTCCGTAAACTCCGGTGACTCGTTTACCGCAGGCTACTTTGTCGGAGACATTACAGGATTCGGCAGCAGCAGAACCGTTAATTTAACGTCCGGTAGTGGCAACGCAGCCAATATTAACAATTGGACCATGTTGTCACTCGGCAGGAGCGGATCATTCGTTAATGAAGATCTGTATCTGCCTTCGAATGAGTCGCAGGTATGGTTCGCATTCTGGCTGAATGATGGAAATGGTGATAAAGGTGCTGTGGACAACATCTATATCAATGGAAGCTTAATTCCTTTAGAAATAACAACCACTACCGCCACTCCGGAACCGGCTACACTGCTGCTGTTCAGCACCGGGATCTGCGGAGCATTTTTACGCCGTAAATTAGCATAATCCGTTATAAAATTTAAAACATCAAAGGGCAACCCAAACGGGTTGCCTTTTTTTTCTCCGCCAGTCAACAGATAAGGCGGATAAACCCACTGCGGCTTGATTCAATTGTCCCCGCAGTTTTGACTCGCAAAACTACACTCGGAGGCCTATTGGTGTGAATCAGCAGGGGGTAATTTAACAGGGACCTCTGGCTGCCGGGGGACATCCATTGAGATAAATTCGATGTCACCATGAACTTCAAGCAAATCAAAACCCTGCCTTGCGTATCCTGCCGGAAACTTGTATAATTTCCTCATCATGGCAACGAAAAAGACAAAGCCACCCAAACCCCGCAAACGCCTTCGGGAACCGATCAAAAGAAGCGGACAGTTTTTTGTTTATATCGTTGAGTGCAAAAAAGGCACCTACTACACCGGCTATACCAGCGATCTGAAAAAACGACTCCAGCTGCACAATAGCGGCCATGGTGCTAAATATCTAAAAGGGAAGGGACCGGTTCAATTGGTTTATAAAAGAGAATTCGTGTATTATAAGAACGCGTTGCGGGTGGAACGGGAAATCAAACAATTATCCCGGCCGCAAAAGGAAAAATTGGTCAAGGCCTACGGAATTTGAAGGAATGGAAGCGAAAGGGCGATGAGCAGAAAAGTCTTTATCAAAACGTCTGGCTGACCCTTGGTGTAAGTACCGCGACACGATTTTGAGGGTGCTAAAGCGAGTAAATGTATAGTATTGAGGGTTAAAAAATTTACAAATAAAAAGCTACTGCGCTAAGCTGGCTTCGTTTGTATAAAATAGAATGAGAAACATATTAATGCGGTTATTATGGGCAGGTAAGATATGAACATTTTAATTGAGGCTCTGGTCGATACCAGCAAATTAGTTCCTTTATTATTAGTGATTTATTTTCTAATCGCTTTTCTGGAGTACCGTTTTGGGCATCGGATGGAAAGTTTTGTTGCGCGTTTTTATACCATTGGCCCATTGGTAGGGGCGCTTGTCGGTTGCTTGCCTCAGTGCGGATTTTCAGTGGTGGCCGCGACGTTGTATGTAAAACGATTAACATCGGTTGGGACAGTCCTTGCAGTATTTCTTTCCACATCAGATGAAGCCGTGCCTGTGCTTTTATCAATGCCGGAAAAGGCGGGCATGGTAGGAACACTTGTCATTCTAAAAGTGATAATCGCGATTATTGGCGGCTTTGGGGTAGATTTATTTCTAAACAGGCGAAATACGAAAAAGCAGTTCACTCATGAGAGAGATTGTGTGATTCAGGAACATTCGGGGTGTTGTTCTCATGCTTTGTCGGACAAGCCTCATAAGTTTCAAACATTATTTATACATCCCTTGAAACATACGCTCAAAATATTCATGTATCTTTTTACATTGGCTGTGATACTAAGCTTTGTTATTCAAGCCTTCGGCGAAGAAAGAATAGGAATGGTGCTTCTGAACGGCACAATCTTTCAACCAGTCTTGGCCGCATTTATTGGGCTTATTCCAAATTGTTTTGCCTCAGTCTTACTTGCGGAGCTTTTCGTAAAAGGATCAATCGGTTTCGGCGCCATGGTGGCGGGATTGTGTGCAGGCGCAGGTCTTGGTCTGTTCGTATTGTTTAAAGAAAACAAAAGCTTGAAAGATACCCTTACCGTAATTGGGCTATTATTAATAATAAGTATTACTTCAGGAATTTTGATTCAATGGGCAGGATTCTTCGAGATAATACCATCATGAAGAAAGCGATAAAGTAGTGACGTTTTAAGGAGGCCCCAAAACTCTAACTAGAAGTGGGAACAAAATAGGGGTAGGCTCACGACTTTTGATAATTACTTGATAAATATTATGTTACAGTAAAAGATATTTCTACAGACCTACGGCTGGCCGTTGTCCACCTTATAGACGCACGATGGCAAGCTTGGCGGAGGCTTTAGTAGGCGCGGATTAAGAGCTGATCGGGGCAGAGCGACAAGTTAGGCGTGAATTCCCTACGGCTATGCCTTGAGGCATGGGGTAGGGATTTTTGTTTACGGGTCCTTGGGGGCGGGGCTGGGGTGCGGGTCGGGCGAGGCGCAGTCCCTCAGTGATTAGGGTCAAAAAAATCGATGTCAATGTCAATTCAACGGGTGTCTTGGGCATCTATGGTGGAAGCGGCGCAAATAATCGTTCCTAGACGGCAAGCGGGCGGTTTTAGTGGCGTCTCGCAGGCGTCTTGGGTGGTCAAAAAGGTCGTTTTTGAGTGACATGCAGTGACATGAATATGGCACAAAAAGTATATATTTTTTGTGACAAAATCAATAAAATGGACGATATAGTCCCTATATTATATAATAGGAGTGTATAAACGCCATCTCGGGTTGGTTTAGAGCACTCCTATTGTAAAATAATGCTTGCATTAGAAATGTTTTATGATATATTAGGAGTGTCGTAACTTAACCTAGGGTTGTGTTAGAGCACATCTATTGTGAGGTGTTAACATGAGTTCCGGTATTTCGGAAAAGAAAAGAAAAATCCTCGATGATCTTAACCGATCCCAGAAAGGACCTTTCACTGCCAAAGAGGCATCAAAGGTGTTGGGCTTGCCGTTGTCCAAGGTCAGCATCGCACTCACTTATTTCGCGGCTAAGGGTTGGTTATCCCGAGTCAGGCGCGGGCTTTATATTACGGTTCCACTTGGAACAGTTAACCCTCGCGAATATAAAGAAAATCCGTTGGTTGTGGCAAGCCGAGTGTTTTCGCCTTGTTATATCGGCGGGTGGAGTGCCGCGGAGCATTGGGAATTTACGGATCAGATTTTTAATAGCGTCGTAGTTTTTACACTGCGTAAATATCGGCATAAAACTTTACGCATTCAGGGGACAGATTATGTTTTAAAGTGTATGAGCAAGAAATATTTTGGCCAGACAAAACCGGTCTGGGAGGGAAATGTCAAAATTCAGGTTTCCGATCCTATCCAGACGATCATTGACATCCTTGATGATCCGTCTATAGGCGGAGGTATGAGAAACGTCATGGATATAGTTCAGGAGTATTTTAAGTCTCAGCATAGGAACGATGACGATATTGTGAAGTATATAGAACGCCGGAACAACAAGACGATCTACAAGAGGCTCGGGCTTATTATTGAAACTTTTGGCATTGATGCCGCAAAATTAAAAGATGCGTGCTCGAAGAGCATTAGCGCAGGATATTCTCTTTTCGATCCTTCGGTCGAAGCCGGAGGGCCTTTTAATAGCAAGTGGAACCTGCGAATTAATGTGAGTATGGATAAATGATAAATAGTCAGGAAATTAAGAATTTAGTTACTGAATGGGGCCTGCGCGATGACGTAATCGAAAAGGATTATGTTATCGGATGGCTTTTGTGGGGAATCGGCTCTGATCCTGATTTAAGCGCCCATTGGGCCTTTAAGGGCGGTACTTCTCTTAAAAAATGCTTTGTTGAAACATGGCGGTTTTCAGAGGATCTAGATTTTACGATTATTCCCGGTGGGCCTGATAAACCTGAAACCATTGAGCCGATTATTCAGCGTGTGCTTGAGCGTGTTCACGATGAATCAGGTATAGATTTTTCTCTTAAAGCTCCTGTTTTCAAGCATGCTGATAAATATCTTTACACTGAGGGCCGAGTTTATTACCGTGGCCCCCGTAACGCTCCATCTGCCGCAAGCATTAAGCTGGATATTAGCGGATCAGAGAAGATAGCGCGCCCGACCGAGTTAAGAGAAATATCTCATCCGTATAGCGATGAATTGCCAAAGCCCGCCAAAGTGAGATGCTATGCGTTTGAGGAGGTTTTCGCTGAAAAGATACGCGCTATGGGTGAACGCGGCCGTCCACGCGATTTATATGATATCGTTCTGCTTTTTAGGCGCGGTGAATTTCAATCCGCGCCAAAGATCATAAAAGATGTATTGGAGAGTAAATGCGTTTCTAAGGGCGTGCCAATTCCAACCCTTGAGGCATTGCAGAATGCCACGACTAAGAATGAGCTTATCAGCGAGTGGAAGAATATGCTGGGACATCAACTGCAGACACTTCCTCCGTTTGATGACTTTTGGAACGAGTTACCCGACATATTTAATTGGCTCAATGGTACGTATCAGCCGCCGGTATTAGGTGATATTCCAGTCAGAGAAAAGCAAGAATCAGTATGGGCTCCGCCGCCTACTATTTGGCAATGGGGACGCGGAGTTCCTCTTGAATCGGTTCGATTCGCGGCTGTTAACCATCTATGTGTCGAATTGGGATACAGAAAAGAAAACGGTGAATATTCCAGCCCAATCGTAGAGCCATACTCATTGCGTGAAACGAAGGATGGGAATTTAATCATATATGGAGTTAAGGCTGAGACAGGAGAAGTTCGGGCATATAGAGTTGATCGTATTCAGAGCATAAAAGTGACTCAAAGAGTATTTAAGCCGAGATACAGAATTGAATTTTCTGCTTCGGGCGGCATTCATGCTTTGCCAACCGAGAGAAAGACAACTTCTTCTTTTGGTGGTTACGGGTCGTTAGGACACTTGTATAAGTCTCCCACGCGGACGAGATCAACGAACCCATTTGGCATGAAGTATATATTTCAGTGTGGGATGTGCATGAAAAAGTTTACCAAATCATTGAACGATTCAACTTTACGCGCGCATAAGAATTCATTTGGGACGCCTTGTTCTGGTAGGCATGGGTATTTGGTGGGGAATAAGTAGTTGCGCGTGTGTTAAGTGTAGGCAAGAACAGAGAAGAGAAGAATGGTGAAGGAAAGAAAAATATCAGGCCAGAAGGCCATGGTTGGGCATCCGATAGCCCAAGCCACAGGAATTAAGGCTTGGCCGAAGGATGATATCCTACATAATTTCAGGCGGTGCCATCAATAGGGCGTTGTGGCCACCGGGAAGCAATAAGGATCGAGGAATATTATGGCAAAAGCGAAAAATTCGAATGGTGATTTAAATTTTGAGGCGAAGCTCTGGCAAGCGGCTGACAAAATGAGAAACAATATGGATGCGGCCGAATATAAGCATGTTGTGCTCGGCCTTATTTTTCTCAAATACATCTCCGATGCCTTCAATGAACTTTTTCAGAAGTTATCATCCACAAAAGGCGCGGATCCGGAAGACTCGGATGAATATCGCGCGGAGAATGTCTTTTATGTTCCGAAAAAAGCCCGCTGGGATTATCTCCAGAAAAATGCTAAACAGCCAACAATCGGAAAAATTATCGATGATGCGATGGATGAGATTGAAAAAGACAACGCTGTGCTTAAAGGTGTATTGCCAAAGAACTACGGACGGGAGGGTCTTGATAAACAGCGCCTTGGCGAGCTGATTGACCTTGTCGGAACAATTGGTCTTGGTGACAAAGAAAACCGAAGCAAAGATATTTTAGGCAGAGTGTATGAATACTTCATCGGAAGATTTGCGGATGCCGAAGGCAAGAGTGGCGGCCAGTTTTATACGCCTCGAAGTATCGTTCAGTTATTGGTAGAAATGCTCGAGCCATACAAAGGTCGGGTGTTTGACCCCTGCTGTGGATCGGGCGGTATGTTTGTTCAAAGTGAGAAGTTTGTGCAAGCGCATGGAGGCCGGATAGGCGACATCGCTGTTTATGGCCAAGAATCTAATCAGACGACATGGCGTCTGTGCAAAATGAATCTTGCGATTCGTGGCATCGATGCCAATATTCAGTGGAACAACGAGGGCAGTTTCTTAAATGATGCCCATAAAGACCTTAAGGCGGATTACGTTATGGCTAACCCTCCGTTTAATGACAGTGACTGGAAGGGCGAGCTTTTACGTGAAGATGTTCGCTGGAAATATGGGACACCACCTGTTGGGAATGCCAATTTCGCTTGGGTTCAACACTTCATTCATCATCTTTCGCCAAACGGCACCGCAGGTTTCGTTTTAGCAAATGGGTCAATGTCATCCAATACATCCGGCGAGGGTGAAATTCGTAAGAATATTATTGAGGCGGATATTGTAGACTGCATGATCTCAATGCCGTCTCAACTTTTCTACAATACGATGATTCCGGCCTGCCTGTGGTTCATCGCTCGCGATAAGAAAAATCATAAATTGCGGGATCGCCGGGGCGAGACCTTATTTATCGATGCCCGTAACATGGGCGTTATGATCGATCGGCGGCATCGCGAACTAACGGAAGTGGACATTGCCAAAATTGTCGGGATATATCACGCTTGGCGCGCCAAGGGTGGAAAATATAAGGACGAAGCTGGATTCTGCAAATCAGCAAAACTTGCTGAAATTCAGAAGCATGGGCACATCCTTACTCCGGGTCGCTATGCAGGGACAGCCGAGATAGAAGAAGATGCCGAGGTATTCGACGATAAAATGAAACGTTTAACGTCTGAATTATCGGAGCAGTTCAAAAAGTCTGACGAGCTCGAAGCTGAAATTAAGAAAAACTTGAAGGGCCTTGGTTATAAGGTTTGACGGTAAGAATGACTGAAAAAATTAATAGTTCAAAATCATTGGTCGCCTATCTGGATATTTTGGGCTACTCAGATCTGGTAAATACCGAATATGCCAATATTTGTTATGGCGTGATCGATGCGTCGCTTTTCAGATGGCACAATTATCTCGAGACGCATAAACATAATTTAGGAGAAGCGGTTAAACGACATATCACCTTGCAGGTTATGAGTGATTCTTTTATTGTGGTTTTTAATGAAGAAGCGGCTCTCTCTGAGGAGGGAAGCGAAAACACAAGACAGTTATTCTTAATGATTTTTCTTACGCTAATTTCATACTTAGTTCAGGATTGCATGCGGGGACTTAAACATCTTTTTAGGGGTGCCGTAGTTCGAAGTCAGTATTATCAGCAGAAATTTGACAATCTAGATAGCGGAACCTTCATTTTTAGTAAGGCATTATGCGAGGCGCATAAACTTGAAAAAAATATTGCCAGCGTCCCTCGGATTTTGGTTGATAAAAGCGTCTTAGAGGATCTCGATTTTTCTTTGCTTTGTAAAGAAAGCCGTCCGGACAGAGAACTATTACGCGATAGCGATGGTTTTTATTGTTTGAATCTATATAGTTCAATGTTTGCTGATATCGCCTTAGCTCCTATCCTGAGAGAAGTGGCAGGTATTGTCAAAAAAGGAATAGAAAACAAAAAGGATATCGAGATTCTGCGAAAATATATATGGTTTGCGAACTATCATAACGAGTTGGTGCAAGGGATTATTAAATCAGAGGCCGCCATTCCTAGTCTTAAGGAGATTAAGGAGGACCGAGCGTCTATGTTAATTGAGATACCAAAAGTCTGAATATGAAAGATAAAACAATTCCACGAATAGAAACTGCGGATATTCCTGTAGGATGGACTGAGGCAACACTGGGAGAAGTTGCTGAGCCTGTATCGCATACGCACAGGTTCTCAGGAAAAGATAATATCATTTTTATCAATACGGGCGATATCTTAGCGGGAAATTTTTTACATAGAAATTATTCCGACGTTAACACATTGCCCGGACAAGCGAAAAAAATGATTTCGCGAAACGATATCCTTTTTAGCGAAATAAGGCCAATCAATAAAAGATACGCTTTCGTCAATTTTGACGATACGGCTGATTACGTAGTATCGACAAAGCTCATGGTTATTAGGGCCAAGGAATGCATTCTTCCGGAGTATTTATATAGAATTTTGATTGCTAATGAAGCATTGCTTGAATTCCAACATATTGCTGAAAGTCGCTCTGGGACATTCCCCCAGATTACTTTTGATGCAATCAGAGATTATCTGGTGTTTTTGCCTTCATTTAACGAGCAACGTGCTATTGCCAAAATCCTCTCCGACCTTGATGAAAAGATTGAGCTGAATCAACAAATGAACAAAACGCTTGAGGCGATCGGGCAAGCGTTGTTTAAGCGGTGGTTTGTGGATTTTGAGTTTCCGGATAAAAATGGCAACCCGCATAAATCGTCTGGCGGGAAGATGGTTGATTCAAAGCTAGGTGAGATTCCGGAGGAATGGGAAGTTGGTCGATTTGGTGAGCTTGCAAAAATTCAGCCAGGTTTTGCATTCAAAAGCTCAGACTTTACTACAGATGGTTATAAGATTATTAAGATCAAAAATATACAAAATGGTATTGTTGATGCAACTCAGACTGATTATGTATCAAATACGGTTTATCAATCTATAGACAGGAAGTTTCGCTTAGTTTCCGGAGATGTAATAATCGCTATGACTGGAGCAGAAATCGGCAAAATTGGAGTTATTCCTAAAAATGGCGAGATTATGCTGCTAAATCAGCGAGTGGGAAAACTTGTAAGCATCTACTTTCTTTGGGCGTATTTTATGCTTAATGGTGCGCAGATACAATCGAGTATTCAAGGAATTTCTTCTGCTAGCAGTGCTCAACCCAACATTAGCAATAGTGATATCGAGAGCACAGAGACAATAATTCCTGACATAACAATACTGAATCAGTTTTCCCGGGTTGGAAATGGGCTTTATGAAGAACTCATAGGCAATCTCTCGGAGAATCGAAGCTTATCTCAAATCCGCGATTCCCTTTTGCCGAAACTGATGTCGGGGAAGATACGAGTAAGCTAAAAAACACATTCATTTGAGAAAGGATTGAAAAATGACGGGAAGCGACTTAATTAAAAAATTACAGGACAAACGAAAAACAAAAATTATTTCCTATATTACCAGTGATAGGCCTGGCATTACTTCAATGATTGAAGATTCAATGCTACGGGAACTATATGATCACCTGCGACTGATAAAGGGGCAAGATATCGATCTCTTTCTATACAGCAGAGGAGGTGCTTCTGTTGTTGCTTGGGGTGTGGTTAACCTTATTCGAGAGTATGCAAAGAAATTCTGCGTGCTGATTCCATACAGAGCCCATAGTTGTGCGACAGCCATTTCCATAGGTTCGGACAAAATCGTAATGGGCAAGCTTGCTGAATTGGGGCCCGTAGACCCAACAATTCAGACTGCCAGTAAGGGTGGAAGATTAGATGTTTCTGTTGAAGATATGTCCGGGTATATTAATTTCCTAAAGAATAAATTTAAGATTCGAGCAGAAGATAAAACTATTAAAGCCTTTGAGAAATTAACCGATGAAGCATCGCCCTTAACATTAGGAAGAGCTTACCGTGAGTATATTAAGGCACGAGAGGATACTAAAAAGCTGTTATCTTTTTCTTATGAGGACAAGGCTATCGATAAAATCGTTGAAATTTTAGTTGAGAAACTTTATTCGCATTTTCATTTAATCAATCGCAAGGAGGCAAAAGAAATGATAGGGTTAAATGTTGAATATACAGATGATGATCTCGAGAATTCAATGTGGGATCTTTATCTTCACTATGAGCAGACACTTAGTTTCAAAACTCCCTATGAAGATAAAATTCCTACTTCTGGACAGTATGTCGATGTTCCATTGGCCATTATCGAAAGCGAGGCATTAAAAAGTACGAGGGCAGTGCGACAGTGGTATACAGCAACACAGCTACCAGAAAATTCTAAAATCATCCAAATCAGTAATCAGATCGGGGTATTATTGCCCAATTCCCAAGTATTGCCGATTAGTGCTAAACCGGGGACAAGCTTCTCTGATATTAATAATAAAATTTACGAAAAACGTGAAGTTGTCTTATGGGAACAAGAAAAACCTAATCCTAAACAATGACTCGCATAATTACCGAATCCGAAGTCGAACAGGTCTCATTAGACATCCTTGCCGGGATGGGCTATGCGGTTGTCAATGGGCCTGATATCGCCCCTGATGGACCTAATCCGGAAAGGAAGAGTTATTCTGATATTATTCTGCTGGATCGCTTGCGCAGTGCCATTGATAAATTAAACCCCAAGATTCCTGCCGAAGCCAAAGAAGAAGCCATAAAGCAGTTACTCCGTTCTGAAAGCCCTGATCTTGTCATCAATAACCATCGCTTCCATAAAATGCTTGCCAATGGCGTTGATGTGGAATTTCGTAAAGGTGATCGAGTCGTTTCAGATAAGGTCTGGCTATTTGATTTTGAAAATGTTTCACGCAATGAGTTTTTGGCTGTTAATCAATACACGATCATCGAGACTAACCACAACCGCAGGCCGGATATTATTCTGTTTGTGAACGGTTTGCCATTGATTATCATCGAGCTTAAGAACCCTGCCGATGAAAACGCAACAGCTCTGTCGGCATTCAAGCAGTTTCAGACCTATAAAGTTCAGATTCCTTCTCTGTTTAATTTCAATGAGATTCTTGTTGTTAGCGATGGTTTTGATGCCAAGGCAGGGACGATTACATCCGACTGGGAGCGTTTCTTGCCGTGGAAGACCATAGACGGCAAAGAAAAAGCACCCAAGGTAACGCCCCAGATCGAAGTCCTCTTGAAGGGTATGCTCAATAAAGAAACCTTGCTTGATCTGGTGCTTCATTTTGTGGTGTTTGAACAAGAAAAAGACACCAATGACGGTTCGATCAAAATTTCAAAGAAAGTTGCGGCATACCATCAATATCACGCGGTAAATAAGGCAATCGAAGAAACGCTTAAAGCCGCGAGCGTCAAAGGCAATAAGCGTTGCGGTGTTGTTTGGCACACGCAAGGATCCGGCAAGAGCTTAAGCATGGTTTTTTATACAGGCAAGCTGGTGCTTGCGCTGGACAATCCCACGATTTTAGTTTTGACAGATAGAAATGATTTAGATGATCAGCTTTATGGCACTTTTTCACGATGCAATGAGCTTTTACGCCAATCACCGGTGCAGGCAGATTCACGCGCGAAGTTGCGGGAATATTTACAGGTATCATCAGGCGGAGTTGTATTTACTACCATTCAGAAATTCTTACCAGAGGATCGCGGAGACACGTATCCTTGCCTATCCGATCGGCGCAATATTGTAGTGATTGCCGATGAGGCTCATCGAAGCCAATATGATTTTATCGATGGTTTTGCTCGGCACATGCGCGATGCGCTTCCAAGTGCATCGTTTATCGGATTTACCGGAACGCCTATTGAGCTCAAGGACAAGAACACCCGCGCGGTATTCGGTGACTACATTGATATTTACGACATCGAGCAGTCGATCAATGATGGCGCGACAGTTAGAATTTATTATGAGAGCCGTCTTGCCAAACTTGAGCTCAAGGCTGACGAGCGGCCTAAGATTGACCCGAATTTTGAAGAGGCTACCGAAGGTGAGGAAGTTGCCAAGAAGGAAAAGCTCAAATCAAAATGGGCGCGGCTTGAAGCGATTGTTGGTAGCGAGAAGCGTGTTAAGCAGATCGCCAAGGATATTGTAAATCATTATGATGAACGTCTGAAGATTATTGAAGGCAAAGCCATGATTGTTTGCATGAGCCGAAGGATCGCGGTTGAACTGCATAACGAAATGGCGAAGCTCAAACCTGATTGGTATCACAAGGATGATGATAAGGGCATGCTCAAAGTTATTATGACCGGATCTGCCACAGATCCGGTGGATTGGCAGGAACACATCAGGAATAAACCTCGGCGCAGAGATATTGGTGGCCGGATGAAAGACCCGAGCGACCCGTTAAAAATCGTTATCGTGCGGGATATGTGGCTTACAGGGTTTGATGTGCCGTCTTTGCATACGATGTACATCGACAAGCCCATGCGCGGCCATGGTCTTATGCAGGCGATTGCGCGCGTTAATCGTGTCTTTAAGGATAAACCCGGCGGCTTGGTGGTGGACTATCTGGGCATAGCGGACGAATTAAAGCACGCTCTTGCGGAATACACCGAAAGCGGCGGCAAAGGTAAGCCCGCTTTTAATCAGGATGAAGCTGTTGAGCTAATGCTTGAAAAATACGAAATCGTTTGCGGAATGCTTCATGGATTTAACTATATGAAGTTCTTCTCGGCGCCCATCACAGAGAAGATGACGATTATTACACAGGCGCAAGAGCATGTATTAGCGCAGAAAAATGGCAAGGATCGGTATCTTGCCTATGTTACTCAGCTTTCGCAGACGTTTGCGCTTTCAGTGCCTCATGAGGAGGCGTTGAAGATTCGCGATGACGTGGGATTCTTTCAGGCAGTTCGCGCCAGACTTTCCAAGTATGAAACCGGTGGCGGTAAGACGCAAGACGATATTGATTCCGCGATTAAGCAGATTATATCAAAAGCCATTACTTCGGATAAAGTCATAGACATCTTTGCGGCCGCTGGTTTGAAGAAGCCGGATATTTCCATTTTATCCGATGAGTTTCTGGCGGAAGTCAAAGGAATGCCGTATAAGAATCTTGCCCTTGAGCTTTTAAAGAAACTATTGAGCGACGAAATCAAATCAAGGTCAAAGCGCAATCTGATTCAAGGTCGGTCGTTTGCCGAGATGCTTGAGAATGCCATTAAGAAATATCAGAACAAGGCCATCGAAGCGGCCAAGGTTATTGAGGAATTGATTGAGCTCGCCAAGAAGATGCGCGACGCTGACAAGCGTGGTGAGAATTTAGGATTAACAGATGATGAAATTGCTTTTTACGATGCGCTTGAAGTTAATGACAGCGCGGTGAAGGTATTGGGCGATGAAACGCTTCGAACGATTGCCCGGGATTTGGTGCGGATGATTCGAAATGATGTCACGATCGATTGGACGATAAAGGAAACTGTTCAGGCGAGAATCAGACGCGATGTAAAACGGATTTTACGCAAATACGGCTATCCTCCGGATAAGCAGGAGCGCGCCACGCAGACGGTGCTGGATCAGGCTACGCTTTTATGTAAGGACTGGGCTGAAAATACATTCGCGTCAGACGATAAGAAGGTGCTATTTTTTAGTGATGTTGTTCCCGAAGCAAATATTGAAGATGGGTATCTGCCGGTTTATGACCTTCAGGCTGTTGCAACGACGTTTGGCGAACAACCAACACCATCAGTTAAGGGCTGGAAACCGATGAAGGATCACAAATGCGGGCCAGATATGTTTATTGCTCAAGTGGTCGGCAAATCAATGGAGCCTACAATTCCTGATGGCAGTTTTTGCATATTCCGGTTTGAACGTGGCGGTTCTCGCAATGGATTGGTGGTTTTGGTCGAGTCTCGCTTGGTAAAGGATCCGGAGACTCACCAGAGCTTCACGATAAAACGATATCATAGCGAGAAACAGGATTTGGGTAGTGGTGAATGGCGGCATAAGAAGATCACGCTTTCCCCCGACAACAAAGACTTTCACGACATTGTGCTTAAAGATATTACCGGGGAAGACTTTCGTGTAGTGGCGGAGTTTGTAGAGATTTTAACTTAACCATGGGGAATAAATGCGTCATTTATTTGATCAATACTCGCAACCTGAAAATCGTCTTACACACGCGCTTGTTTCTGGGCTTGCCAAAGACCAGCGTGGCGGCGGATCCAATGATAAGGATGTTGAGTTAAGTTTCCCATGAATTAATGGGCTGGTGGATATGAAGAAAATCATTATGCTTATAGCTTTGAGTTTATTCTCAGTTTCAGCTTATGCTGTAACTTATGATCAGATTTTGGAGCATAAAGCGAGTACGGCAAAGCCGTTCTGGGGAGATTATTACGAATACAAGAATATCAAATGGATTTCTCATAAGCTATATTTTGAAGGCGCCACTGATGAGCAAATGAAAGAGATGGAACAGGAAGCTGTGGACGCAGTTGATGAACGGGGTCAGATAGATGTTGGAAGCGTAGACTTTAATGGCGACGGGAAGAATGAGTACCTAAAGGTTATCTGGACTGCCTATGGTGGGCCTGCCAAGGGGTTGGTGATTGAAGTCTATCACGACAAGAACCTAAAAAATAAAATAGCATCTGTTAGCCCAGAAAGCGAAGGTTATCATCCGAATTTTAAAGTTGAAGATGTGGATGGTGACGGTTCATTGGAGCTAGTTACGTTTGCCGGAGTGCCGGATCCTAACATGTCAAGTATGGTAGATGATACTAAACCATTTGAACCGCGTTTCGCGGATAGGTTTCTAAGCGCGAGCATATATAAATACAAAAATGGCACGCTGGCATTAAGTCGAAAATATCTTACAAAAGAGAAATTTGAGCCGCATTATGTGCCGATAGGTAAAGGTTTACCAAAATGAAACCTGAAAGTATTGACCAAACACAGGCGTTAGAATTGCTCAGAAAAGCCATAGGACAGCCTTCTGCGGAATTTCGTGAAGGACAATGGGAAGCAATTGAAAGTTTGGTTAATCACAAAAAAAGATTGCTGGTGGTTCAGCGAACAGGCTGGGGAAAGAGTTTAGTTTATTTTATCGCAACACGTGTTCTGCGTAATCGCGGCGCGGGAGTAACGGTGATAGTTTCTCCTTTGTTAGCGTTAATGCGGAATCAAATTCAGGCGGCTGAAAGATTAGGGATTCGGGCACTGACTATTAATTCAACTAATCAAGATGAGTGGCCTCAGCTTGCAAAAGAGATACTAGATGATAAGGCTGATATTATTTTGGTTTCCCCGGAGAGGTTGGCTAATGATGAGTTTGTTCGTGATTTATTGATCCCGGTCGCTAATCGTATTGGTCTAATGGTTGTTGACGAGGCGCATTGCATTTCAGATTGGGGGCATGATTTCCGCCCTGATTACCGGCGACTGGTAAGTGTATTACAGTTTATGCCAAAGAATATACCTATTTTGGGAACAACGGCCACAGCAAACGATAGAGTATTGATGGATATAGTTGCGCAATTAGGCGATCTTGAAATATTTCGCGGTGGATTGATGCGTGAAACTCTTGAGCTACAGGCGATTCGTCTACCCGATCAAGCATCAAGGCTGGCGTGGCTTACTGAGAATATTCCTCAAATGCCCGGCACGGGGATTGTTTATACGTTGACAAAAAGAGATACCGAGATTGTCGCTAATTGGTTGAAAAGCAAAGGTATAGAGGCTCGCGCATATTATAGCGGCATCGTGTCTGAGGAATTTGATAATTCTAATGCGTATCGCGAACACTTAGAGGGACTTTTATTAGAGAATAAAATTAAGGTTTTGGTAGCTACTACGGCTTTAGGTATGGGATATGACAAGCCGGATCTCGGTTTTGTTATTCACTTTCAGGCTCCCGGTTCAATAGTCGCGTACTATCAGCAGGTTGGAAGGGCAGGGCGAGCGATTAACAGAGCTTTCGGTATTCTTTTGAGCGGACGCGAAGATGACGATATTCTTGAATATTTTCGTGAAGAAGCTTTCCCGAAGGAGGAATTAGTTAATATTATTCTTGAGGCATTGTCTAATAGCGACGGCATGACCGTTAATAAATTGCAGGAGGCGGTTAACCTTCGCAGGGGGCAGATAGAAAAAGTATTAAAGTTTTTGTCAGTTGAAAATCCGTCGCCTGTTTTTAAGCGAGACTCCATGTGGAAAAGGACAGCAGTTAATTATCAAATGGATCATGAACGAATCAGGCGGCTTACACAGCAACGCGTTCAAGAGTGGAAAGAAGTTCAGTCTTATTTTGAAACAAAAGACTGTTTGATGGTTTTTCTTGCTAGATCTCTGGATGATAAAACTTCTGGTCCTTGCGGTAAATGCGCGAATTGTTTGGGGCGGCCGATAGTGAATGTGAAATATAGATCTGAATTGGAAAAAGATGCACAAATATTTTTAAAGAATTCAGATTTGCCTCTTCAATGTAAAATTAAAATTCCAGCGAACGCCTTCCCTGTTTATGGTTTTAAAGGGAATATTCCGAATGAATTAAGGGCTGAAGAAGGACGCATTCTTTCTCGTTGGGGAGATGCGGGCTGGGGACGTATTGTAGCCGATAATAAGCACGATGGATTTTTTAGCGATGAATTGGTGAATGCGGTCTATGAGATGTATCTTAAACGATGGAATCCAGAAATTAAACCAACGTGGGTTGCTTGTGTTCCTTCTTTTAATCATCCCAAGCTTGTGCCGGATTTCTCGGAACGTTTTGCAAAGATGCTCAAAGTTCCTTTTCTACCTATTGTCGTGAAGTTGAGAAAGAATGAGCCGCAAAAATTACAGCAAAATACATTTTATCAATGTCGTAATCTGGATGGTGTTTTTGGAATTCAAGGTGAGATTCCAACAGGCGCTGTTCTTCTTGTAGATGATATCG
The DNA here is from genome assembly GCA_038222225.1 of Candidatus Omnitrophota bacterium. Lineage (GTDB taxonomy): Bacteria > Omnitrophota > Gorgyraeia > Zapsychrales > JANLHA01 > JAKLFA01. The sequence continues at coordinate 19,915 of JBBRHV010000009.1, read as the reverse complement.
TTGATTCGATTTGGACAATGACAGTCGTGTCAGCATTATTGCGTCAATCGAAGAGTGGGTCTGTCTTGCCGATAGCATTAGCGACTACACGTCACGGAGATTAAATGGATTTAAATAATCGAGATCAAGTTGTTGTTTTACTGACAGTGTGGTTCCCTGCACTAGGGAAAAGCACTCCCAAACCTTTAACTCCAAGTGAGTGGCATTCCTTTTCAATCTGGCTAAAGGAAAAGGATAAATGTCTTGATGCGTTATTAACGGAGAATGATTTAGAGAGGTATTTATCAGGTTGGGAGAATAAAAATATTACAGTGGATCGGATACGATTCTTGTTAGGGCGCGCAGGGGCATTGGGTTTGTCACTTGATCGATGGAATCGTGCCGGTTTATGGATAGTGACATGTTTTGATAAGGATTATCCGGTGCGATTAAGAAATCGAGTAGTTTATATGCCGCCTGTTTTGTTCGGGTGCGGGAACCGAAAGCTACTTAACAATGGCGGTGTGGCGGTTATTGGTTCAAGGGATGTTACAGAAAAAGATCTTGAATATACAAAAACCTTGGGGGTAGAAATAGTTTCTCAGGGATATTCTGTTATATCGGGAGGGGCGAGGGGTGTTGATGATGCCGCGATGTTAGGCGCCCTTGAGAAAGAAGGAACGGTAATCGGAGTGCTGTCAGACAGTCTTTTGCGTTCAGCTACGTCGTCTAAATATCGAAAAGCTCTTATTGCCGGTGATTTAGTGTTGATATCTTCATTTAATCCTGAGGCTGGATTTGATGTCGGCAATGCAATGGCGCGGAATAAATATATTTATTGTCTTTCAGATGCGGCTATTGTGATTGCCAGCACCAAGGACAAGGGAGGAACGTGGAGTGGTGCGGTAGAAAATCTTTCTAATAAATGGGTACCGCTATGGGTCAAGTCAACTAATGATAATAAATCCGGTAATCATAATTTGGTCGTTAAAGGTGGTAGCTGGCTACCAGATGGTAATTTATCCGTCCCGTTGTTGGTGGCTCACCAGTATCCTAATAAAAAAGATTCCGCTAAAGAAGGTTTTCAACCATTAACGTATGAAACATTTTTATCTTCTTGGGGCAAGTCTAATTTGAAAGGGTCGGTTAATAAGGACGAGCTGAGAAATTTGTTTAATGTTGGTAAGAAATGTTTGGATCAGTGGTTGAAGCAGGGAGTATCAGAAGGAAAAATCGTAAAACATAAAAAGCCTGTTCGGTATCAGCTTGTGCAAGGGAACCAGATGACATTAGATTTATGGCTCTAACCAAAAAAAGATTGAATACTCGTATTTTTAGATAAAACCTGCTGTAACCTTATTTATCCTTCCGAAAATATCGTAGACTTATCTTCAAAGAATACGCCCAAAGTTTTTACTATTCCGTAGTAACGACCCCATTGTTCACCCCGTTAGAGATGACTATAATGTCAAAGTGATTATCTCTAACGGGGTAAAAAATAATCCGTTGTTGTAAGATCAAGATAGATTTGCGGGACAGCTGATCACTGTCACCGTCTTGCAGAAAATGCCATTTCCAGTCAACTGACCGGAGATGGCTTTTTTATTTTTAGGTTCGACACTTTGAAAAATATTGCGTGTTCATAGGTGAGAGCCCCGACACTTCTGGGATTTTCCTGTAATCACATATGGGAGGGCTTGAGGGGTGTTACACTTTTCGATTTTTTGCGTGTTCATAGGTGAGGGGTGCAACGCTTTGGCAAAAAAGGTTGTATATACGATTTAAAGAAAGTTGCGAAATTTCAGGGGCAAAAAGGTGATACCTACTGTAGGAGGTCCCGACACTTTGAGGAATTTTGCGTAATCACCTATGAGGGGGTGAAAAAAGTTCCGACACTTTCCGGAAAAGTCCGGAATATACGCTTAGGGGAGTGAAAGTAGTGAAGAAAGTGAAAATATTTCCGGCAGTTTTACCAAAAACGTCGTATGTAGCTAGTAGGAGGGGTTGAAACCATGAAAGACAAACATTTTGAGGCTGGGAATCTCTATCTGGCTACGTACTTGCTTTATTGCGGGTTTGCCATGAGGGGGCTTGAGGGCTCGGGCAGGCTTAAAAGGCTCTTATTTGACGACATACCGGCTGTCCATAAGGCCTGTGAAGAGTTTTATGCTGATTCAGAAGCGCGCAAATTGTTTGATTGTTACCGAAGGGTCAAAGATTACCTATTTCAAAACGGAGTTTAAAAATGGAAGACGAGAGAAGAAAAGAGAAGAGAAAGATCGAAGAGGTCATTCCTCAAGAACTGCTCAAATTGCCTTGCTGGGTCGGTTATCAGCTTAGGCGTAACAAAGACCGCACCGACAAGGTCCCCATGAACGTCCTCACCGGGCGTCCTGCCAAGACAAATGATTCCAGCACGTGGACAGATTTTACTACCGCAAGTGATCTTGCGCTTCAGCGCGGGTATGCGGGAGTCGGTTTTGTATTTCAGCCGCCGTATGTGGGTGTGGATATCGACCATTGCGTGAAAGATGGAGCAATTGCGTCGTATGCGGTGGAGATTCTGAATGCCCTCAATTCATATTCGGAATATTCTCCAAGTGGCACCGGCATTCATATTCTTTGTAAAGGTGAGATCGCCCGGGCCTGCAAGGTTTCCAAAATTGGCTTGGAGATCTATACCAAAGGCAGATTTTTTACCGTAACCGGCAACCGCCTTGAAAATTATCCGGCAGAGCTTAATGAGTGTACCGATGCGCTAAAGGCAATATTTGATAAATACTGTCATTCTGAGCCCGAAGGGCGAAGAATCTCTGAAGATAGATCCTTCCCCTTCGCTACGCTCAGGGTCAGGATGACGGAGCCTCACGATATTCTTTCCTTGATCGCCAAAAGCCAAGACGCGGATAAGTTCAATCGACTTAATTCCGGCCAGTGGCAAAACGATTACCCATCTCAAAGTGAAGCGGACTTGGCATTCTGCAACAAGCTGGCCTTTTGGACAGGCAAGGATGCCGGGCTCATGGATTCTCTTTTTCGGCAATCCGGTCTTATGCGGCCTAAGTGGGATGAGAAGCATTTTGGCGATGGCAGGACCTATGGCCAGTCGGTTATTGAAAAAGCGATCAGCGGGTGCCGGGAGGTATATGGCGGAACGCAAGAGTCACCTGTTAAGCAAAAGTTGACGCAGGGCGAGATCATCACCCGTGATTGCGAAGAGAACATCAAAGATTTTTTCCGCGACCAGCATGGCAATGCGTTTGTGGTGCTTCCGGTGGAAAGTCATTTTGAGGTATGTCCGACTGCGAGCGTGCGTTTCCGGAATTGGAAGGCAACGCGCTTTCGTGATCGATTTGGCGTGCCGCCCAAGATAGAGGCGCTCAATCAGGCAAGGATTCAGATCGAAGCAAGGTGCGGCAGTTCCCGGCAGGTTGAATTATTCAATCGTGTAGGCTGGCATAATGGTAAGGTCTATTACGATCTAACAACGCCGGATTATCGCGGCGTGGTCATCGATGAGACCGGTTGGGACGTGGTGCAGTTGCCGTCAATATTCAGGCGTTATCAGCATCAGGCTGAGCAGGTGGTTCCGGTTAAAAGCGGCGACCCTAAGGCGATATTGCGGTTCTGTAACGTGGGCACGGATGATCATTGTCTTTTCATGGTCGCTATTGCGACATTCTTCATTCCCAATATTCCGCATGTTATTTTAAGTCAGACCGGTGAGCAGGGCTCCGGCAAGTCGAACAATTCCCGCAAGATCAAAGGCTTGGGCGATCCGTCCAAGGTCATGCTCATCTCAACGCCAAAAGATTTGGAGCAGGCGCAGATGACCGCGGAGAAACACTGGATCAGCACATTCGACAATATCTCCAAAATTTACGAATGGTTTAGTGACTTTTTGTGCCGGGGCGTTACCGGCGAAGGCGACATGAAACGCAGTCTTTATACAAATGACGATGAGTTTATTCGTTCTTACAAACGGTGTTTTGTTTTAAACGGGATCGGCACATCGTTATGGCGAGCGGACCTGCTTGATCGCGCGATCATCTTTGATATCCCGGTCTTAAAAACGAGTCGTGCCGAAAAAACCATGGAAGACGAATGGCAACGAGAGCTTCCCGGAATTCTTGGCGGATTTTTTACCGCGGTTTCAAAGGCGATGAGCGCCTTCTCGCAGATTAGCGGCCACGAAAAGTTTCGCATGTCTGATTTTGCCCAGTGGGGAGGCGCGCTGGCAGGAGCGTTGGGTTATTCGCAAGATGAGTTTTTCAAAAAGTATCAGGAATCGGTGGACCGCAAATGGCAGGACACTGCGGATGACAGCACGTTTGCCAAGCGGCTCATAGATCTTATGGAGAAGCATGCCGGTTATTGGGAAGGATCAGCGGCAGAACTTTTGAGCGAAATTTCGCATGACGGCGACTCGGAGACCAACATCCCTAAGACCGCTAAGTGGCTTTCAACCGAGTTACTGCGCATTGCGCCGGTCATGCGTAATGTCGGAGTGGACATCACAAAAAAGTGCAAGCGCGAACCCGGTACCGGCCGCAGGCTTTTTACTATCAGAAAGACCGGATCAAAGTCGTGTGAGCAAGGGCGTGAGCAAGGTGTGAGCAGGGACGTGTTTTGTGAGGATCGCGCGGGGGTGGACAGTGACCGGCCATTCTAAAAGTGTGAGTTTGCTCACGTGTCCTCACGCTTGCTCACAGGCGTGCTCACAAGAACATTCCGTTTATCATCAATGGGTTATGCACTGTTGTGAGGTTTGTGAGGCTATTTTCCTTATCTTTTTAAAAATGAATAATTTAATAGGGAGAGGCGCATTACGCGCATCAACATGGGCAGGTGTGAGGATAGGGATTTTAGACTCACATTGCTCACATGTGTGGTTGCGGGTCCTTGGAAGGGGGTGTTGGGCGCGGGTCAGGCGAGGCGAAGTCTGTGAGTGATGTCAGATTTTCAAAATGTCGTGTCGTGGTCGTATGGGCGTATTTCGGGGTGTCCGGTTAGAAGTGGCTCAAATAGCTGTTTTCCGTCGTGAAATCGGCTTAAATCCGGATCAAAACTGGTTAAAAAAGGTGTCGTAAAATAGGACAAAATCGGACATTTGCCATGTCCGAATGTCCGAGTGCAGCAGGAAATCATGATCAAGGAAGCGAGCACAATTAGTGTGGGTGTAGTGACGCCGCGAGGCTGGGATGCTTTAGAGATAAAGCTAAAGGATCGCGGTCTGTCTTGTACTGAAATCCAAGAGGCTCGGAAATCCTTTTATGAGGGCATAGAGGCGTTATCAAAAATGTTTTTGACGATTTACTCCCCTGAGAAGAAACCGCTTGTATAAGGTTGTATATTACGGTATACTGGCTTCACTTATGCAAAAGGTGACAATGATGAAAACATACTCCATGACAGAGACGGCAAAGATGCTGGGTGTTCACCGGCAGACGATGATCAACTGGATTCGCAAGGGCTGGGTTAAGCCCAAGCGCGATTACAAGGATTGGCCGGTGTTTACAGACGCGTGTGTCGCCAAGATTAAAGAGTGGCGGGAGACGTTAAAGTAGTGGATTAGATTCTTCGGGCCCTGCGGGCCCTCCGAATGACGAGGTGGTAATGAGAGTAGCTTTATACACGAGAGTCAGCACAGAGGATCAGGTGCGCGAAGGATTTTCGCTGGAGGTGCAGAGGACATATCTTTTGCAATATGCGAAGAACTTCGGATGGGAGGTCTTTTGCAGTATGTCCGGCCGGGATGTTTATATGGATGACGGCTATTCGGGCGGCAACATGGATAGACCGGCATTGCAGAGACTTTTGTTTGATGCGCGCAATAAGCAGTTCGATCTGGTCTTGGTGTATAAGCAGGATCGCTTGAGCAGGCGGCTCAAGGACTTGTTAGGATTACTTGAAGAGATCGATTTATTAGGTATCGGCTATAAATCTGCGACTGAGCCGTTCGATACTACGTCCAGCGCGGGCAAGATGGCGATTCAGATGCTTGGAAGTTGCGCGGAGTTTGAGCGCAATCGTTTAGTCGAGCGAGTGTTCCCGGGTATGGTGGTCGGCGTTAAGCGGGGCCACTGGCAGGGCGCGCGGTATGCGCCGTATGGCTATCGCTACAATAAGGAAATCAAGAAACTTGAAGTTCATCCCGAAGAAGCCAAAATTGTTAAAGAGATTTACGCGATGTATATCAGCGGTAAGAGTACTTCGCAGATCGCCGGGCATTATTACGCTCTTGGCATTCCTTCGAGGCAAGGAGGACGATTCTATAATAAATTTATTTCCAATATTCTGCAGAGCAAAGTTTATTTAGGTATGCTGGTATGGAATCGACGTCGCTATAACACCAAAGAAAAGACTAAGAACGGCGAGGGCAAAGGTTATAAGTACGTCAATAATGACCCGTCTAAGATTATTGAAGTGCCCAATACCCACGAGCCGATCATCACGCAAAAAGATTTTGATGAGGCAAGGACGCTTCTTAAGCGCAACCGCACCAATGGCGTGGTTAGATTCAGGAACAATGTTTATCACCTTTCCGGTGTTTTAAGGTGCAACGAATGCGGAGGCAGTTACCGCGGAATCATGTCGATGGTCAATCATCGCACCAAAATGCGCCGCCCATGGTATCGTTGTTCATCCAAGGGCATCCCACACATCAAGTGCAATAATAAATCTGTTACTGCTGATGCTATCAATAAGCAGGTGTGGGATATCGTTGAAATCATTCGCAAAAATATCCATGTGCTTGAGGAATTAAGCGACATGATTAAATTGAATACTTCCGAGCCGGAGCAGTTGTATCTGGAGCAGTTAGAGGAAAAAGAAGCGTCGCTTAAAAAGAACCTCGAGAAACAAAAGGGCATTTACGAATTATTTTCAGAGGATAAGATCAATCTCGAGCTCTATAAGGATAGGGCCGAGCTTTTACGTAACGAAGAAAAAAAGTTAAAGCAGGATATCAAGGCGATTCAGCTCAAAATTCTGGATAAACGCAATTCCGTTAATCTTGTTAAGGCAACGCAGGATTTCCTTTTAAGGTTACGGAATACGCCGGATGATCACCAGCTGGACTATCTGGTCAAGACGTTCATGCGGATCATCTTTAAATCGGTTCATATCCAGAATCAGGAGATTGTTAAGTTCGAGTTGAACGAACCTTGGAAGACTTGCTATGAAGAGGGGATGAAATGGTTGAAAACGAGCGAAAAGACGACAATACAGGCAATTCCGGAGGCAAAAGCCCGCAGAAGCTACGTGTGCTTTTGCGCACCTTCGGATGCCAGATGAATGAATATGATACGGAACTCATCCGCTCGATCCTGGAAGAGGCAGGGTTTGCCTTCACGAATAACCATCTGGATGCCGACATCATTCTGCTCAACACCTGCTCCGTCCGGGAAAACGCCCACCGCAAAGTGTTCGGCCAAATTCACCAGATCCGCCATGACCGCAATGACAAACCGGCCATTTACGGCATCCTGGGCTGCATGGCGACCAACTTGCGCGAAGAGCTGATCAATGACCCGCACTTAAACATTGACCTAATCGTCGGCCCTGATTCGTATAAAAAACTGCCTGAATTGATCAGGCAGGCCGGCGCGCAAAAATCTTTTGATATCCAATTGTCCGATACCGAGACCTATGAAGACATTTATCCCAACCGCGAAAGCGCGGCCAATGCCTGGATCGCCATCATGCGCGGATGCAATAATTTCTGCAGTTACTGTGTGGTGCCTTATACCCGGGGAAGGGAGCGGAGCCGCTCACCCAAAAGCATTCTCAATGAAGCGCGCAAACTGGTTCAGGACGGCTTTGCGCAGGTCACGCTCTTGGGACAAAACGTTAATTCCTATGTGTATAAAGAAACCGCCTTCCCGAATCTTCTCCGGCAAGTCTGCGACCTGGACGGATTAAAACGCGTCTGGTTCACTTCTCCGCACCCCAAGGATGTAGCTGATGAACTCATTACGCTCATAGCTGAGCACCCCAAACTTTGCAAACACATTCATCTGCCACTGCAGGCCGGAAACAATGAAATCCTCAACCGGATGAACCGTCCGTACACCCGGGAGCATTACCTGACGATCGTAGAAAAATTACGCGCGCGCTGCCCGGAGATCGCGATCACCACCGATATCATTGTGGGTTTTCCGACTGAAACCGATGAGCAGTTCCAGGATACAGTGGATGTCTATAATCACGTGGGCTACGACTCTGCCTTCATTTTTAAATATTCTCCGCGTAAAATGACCAGCGCCGACCGCGATTTCAAAAACGATGTCCCGGAAAAAATAAAAACGCAACGCATTCTGCTATTAAATGAGCTGCAACAAAAGTTCGCGCTTGAGCGCAATCAGGCCCTAGTGGGAAAAACGCTTGAGATTCTGATTGATGCCATTCGTCCTTCCGGAATGGAAGGGAGGACCATCCACAATAAACGCGTTCAAATCCATGGCAAGCACTCCGATGCGGCAAAATTCAGCCTCGGCCAGGCCCTTAAGGTTGAGATCACCGGCGCCACCCCGCATCTTCTCAAAGCTTCCGGCTTATTTCCATAGACACGTCCGGTCGATCGCGTTATACTTTGTTCTTAAGAATCCTCTAACTCGAGAATCTTCAAATGAGCCCAGTAAAATCCATGTTGCCGAAACTCAGTACAATTAAAAAGTTCTTATTTCTTGAAAGAACGATCAAGCCTCTCTTTGTATCCGTAAAGACGTCCTGCAGCAATAAATGTATTTTCTGCTCAAGAACTCATCATCCGGAAAACATAGAATCTTCTCATCAAATCCTCCTGTCCGAGCTTCAAAGCCATCACCCGCGCAATTACAATCGTGTCGAGATCGGCTCGGATGAGCCGCTGAATTATGTGTATATTACGGATCTTCTCTCCCACATTAAGGGCAGAGGCTTTCATAATATCTGTATTCAAACCACCGGCAGGAAGCTGAACGATATCTATTTTCTATCGGAGCTCATTCATTCAGGGGCTAATGAATTTCGTGTCCCGCTTTACGGAACAACGGCAGCGATTCATGACAGCATTACTCAAATCAAGGGAAGTTTCAGCGAGACCCTTCAGGGACTGGAAAATTTGGTCAAAAGGAGAATAAAATTTGCTCTTCATACACTCATACTAAAACAAAACCTGGAAAACTTGAATGATCTGCAACGTTTTTGCCATAGCAAATTCAACAAAAAAATTACATACGGCCTTTTGCATCCCGATTCCGAAAAAGCAACTGAATATTATCAATGCGCGCCGAAACTAACCGCAATTCCCTCTGAAATTATTGAGAACGTTGATCTGTTCCTTCCATGTATCCATCATAAAGACGACAAACAACGTGCCTTAGACAAAGAATACACCAAAAGGATAGGCTCAGCCTCCAATAAATTAAGGATGAAAAAGCACAAAATCTCTACCTGCAAATCTTGCGTTCATTTCAAATCATGCGAAGGTTATTATCTTCCATATTTCGCCATGTATGGAACCGCGGAGTTTCAGCCCATTACTGATCTTGTGAAAAGCTGAAACACCCTGTTCGGCATCGGTTCATTTTAAATATGCAGCGGGCAAACTTGCCGGTCCGTATTGTTCCGGCCAACCCGAATTTTTCAAAAACCAGGCTATTATAGCCCTTGATTTCTTAAATCTTTTAGAGTATAGTGGATAAAATTATAAGGAGGCAATCTCGTGCCACCACCAAAAAATATCACAGCTCAAGAACTTTACGAAAAACTCAGGCACATCAAGCTGGGGGCAAGTTGCTGCCAGTATTCCCTTAAGAAGTGCGAGGAGTTTATCCCTTTGATCAATAAGATCAACCGATTAAAATCCGAACAAAATGCCGTTATTCTGGCGCATACCTATGTGACCCCTGAAATCATGTATGGCGTGGCTGATCATGTAGGCGACTCCTACGGATTAAGCAAAAAGGCCTGTGAAACGTCTGCCCAAAAGATCGTCTTTGCCGCGGTCCGCTTTATGGGAGAGACCGCTAAAATCCTTAATCCGGAAAAGGAAGTCCTGGTCCCGGCCCGTGATGCCGGATGCACCCTGGCAGACTCCATAAACGCTGAGCAGGTGCGCGAACTGAGAAAACAATTCCCGGATTATGCTTTTATTTGCTATGTCAATACCACCGTGGACGTGAAGGCCGAATGCGATGTCTGCGTCACATCCAGTAATGTCTATAATATTGTCGCCAGCATCCCCAACAATAAAATTTATTTTCTTCCTGATCAATACATGGGCCAAAACTTGATCTTTGAAATGAACCGCCGCGGGGTCACAAAGGACATCCGCTATTATAACGGCAGCTGCATTGTCCATGAAAAGATCCCTGTTGAGGAGATCGACCGGATCCGTCAGGAATATCCGGATGTGGTGGTGGTGGCGCATCCTGAGTGCAAACCCGAAGTCTGCCAGAAATCCAATTTTATCGGAAGCACGGCCCAAATGTTTACCTTTATCAAAAATTCAACGGCCAAAGATTTTTTAATGCTGACCGAGTGCGGGTTAGGCCACCGGATCAAAGTCGAAAACCCGGAAAAAAACCTGGTCGGCACCTGCCGCATCTGCGATTTTATGAAATCCAACTCCCTGGAGGACATCTATCGCGTCATGACCAACCCTTCTGAAACGGAACGCATCACCATTGATGAACCCTTGCGGCTCAAGGCTTTAAAAAGCATCGAAGCCATGTTCCAGTATTCCGACTGAGCTTTAAAGACTTTCCATAAGGTTTCTTGCAACACACCCTGGATTATGTTAATATTTCTGACAAGTTTGCTCAGAAGCAAAGGACCGCTGAAATATGGACACACAAGGTTTAGGCATTATTCAGACCCAGCATTTCACATGCTGCCAGCCGCCTCATGAATTAGCACTAAAGAGCGGTGCGCGCCTCGGTCCGATCACGGTGGCCTATGAAACCTACGGTCAACTCAACTCCGACAAATCCAATGCTATTTTGATTTGCCATGCTTTAAGCGGTGATGCCCATGCCGCCGGCTGGCATGAAAGGGATAAAAAACCCGGCTGGTGGAATATTATGATCGGCCCCGGCAAAGCCTTTGACACGAATCAATATTTTGTCATCTCTTCAAATGTCTTGGGAGGCTGCCAGGGGACAACCGGTCCCTCATCGATCAATCCCAAAACCGGAGTGCCCTACGGCTTAAGCTTTCCGGTGGTGACCATTGATGACATGGTTCATGTCCAAAAACTGCTTTTGGATCATTTAGAGATCAAACAACTCTTGTCTGTTGCCGGCGGTTCCATGGGCGGATTGCAGGCCATGAAATGGTGCGTGGATTATCCCGACATTGTTCAATCTGCCATTGTGATTGCCACCAATTACCGCCATAATGCCCAACAGATCGCCCTGCATGAAGTGGGGCGCCAAGCCATTATGTCTGACCCGGATTGGCAGAGCGGGAACTATTACGGCAAAAAACTCCCGAAACATGGCTTGGCCTTGGCGCGCATGATCGGGCACATCACCTACATGAGTGAAAAGTCCATGGATGAAAAATTCGGACGCAAACTCATCGACAAAGAAAAAGTCGGTTATGATTTTTCTCTGGATTTTGAAGTCCAGAATTATCTCAAATACAGAGGTGACAGTTTTGTGGAACGGTTTGATGCCAATTCCTATCTCTATATTACAAAGGCCGTGGATTATTTTGATCTGGAGGAAGGAGGCGAAAACCTCCCGAAGGCGCTGGAACATGTGGCGGCAAAATTTCTGGTCATTTCCTTTACCTCAGACTGGCTGTATCCGTCGCATCAGCTCAAAACATTTGTCAAAGCCTTAAAAACCAATGATCATGATGTTTCCAATGTCATCATCGAATCCGATGACGGCCACGACGCCTTTTTAATCGAAAACAAACGTCAGGAACATGTTATCAGTCATTTTTTAAAACGCATTGCAAAAGGTTGAATATCCGCATGACCTCAGAAACCATTGAATTTAAAAAACTCTCCTCTGATTCCCAGGCCATTTTTGGCCTGATCCAGCCCAAATCCAAAGTGCTGGATTTAGGCTGCGGCGATGGCGAATTGCTTTATCATCTGATCCAAAAGAAGGGATGCATTGCTTCCGGAATTGAGATCGATGAGCATTCCATCTACCAGTGCATCGAAAAGGGGATCACGGTTTCCCATGCCGACTTAAACGAAGAAATGGCGCATTATCCGGATAAACGATTTGATTATGTCATCTTAAACGAAAGTCTTCAGCAGGTGGTCAACGCTGAAAAGGTGATCACCGAAGCTTTGCGTATCGGAAAGCAGGTCATTGTGGGCGTACCGAATTTCTGCTTTCTGCCGGCACGGTTTCAGATCTTTTTTGGCGGTAGCGTTCCCAAAACCAAATGCCTGCCGTATGAATGGTACAACACGCCCAACGTGCGGTTCTTCAGTCTGAAAGACTTTCGTTTGTTCTGCAGAAAGAAAAACATCCGCATCAAGGACTTTATCGGGATCGGCAATTCCAAACGGATCGTTTTATTCACCAACCTGTTTGCCATTCTCGGTATTTTCCTGCTCGAATCCTAAGGAGGGTCTACAATGCCTTACATCAATCTTAAACTTGTTGGAAAAATTTCAAAAAATCAAAAACAGCAGATCGTCAAAGAATTCACCGAAACCCTGGAACGCGTGGTCAAAAAGCCAAAAGCTCACACCTACGTCGTGATCGATGAAGTCTCCGGAGAAAATTGGGGAGTCGGAGATCAGCTACTCGGATAATCATGCCCAAATCGTATGACCACATCATCATCGGCACCGGCATTGTCGGACTTTCCATCGCCCGGGTCATCCGCAGGCAAAAGCCTGACGCCAATATCCTTCTCATTGAAAAAGAATTTGATGCCGCCCAGCATTCATCCGGCCGCAACAGCGGTGTGCTGCACGCGGGTTTTTATTACACCGCCGACAGCTTGAAAGCGCGTTTTACCGTTACCGGAAACCGCGCGCTGAAGGAGTATTGCCAATCCAAAGGCATTGCGGTTAATTCTTGCGGCAAACTTGTCGTTGCCCAAAACCAAAGCGAGCTTGCCGCACTGCACGAGCTCCATGACCGGGGGCGGAGAAACGGTTCGAACGTCGCGCTCATCTCCGCTGAACAAGCCCTGCGCGTTGAACCGAATGTTCAAACGTTCAAAGAAGCGTTATTTTCACCGGACACGGCTACCGTTGATCCACTGGAGGTCTGCTTAAGTCTTAAAAACGATCTTCTCAAAGCCAGCGTTGAATTCAGATTCAACTGCCGCTATCTGAAGAAAACTCCAAATGGAATCATGACCACACAAGGCGAATTCCGGACACGGCGCATCATCAATTGCGCCGGACTTTATGCGGATAAAATCGCGCATGATTTCGGGTTCAGCAAAACCTATACAATCATCCCATTCAAAGGGCTGTATCTGAAATACACAAAAAATACCACCGATGTCTCCATCAATATTTATCCGGTCCCGAATCTGAACAATCCGTTCCTGGGGGTTCATTTCACAAAAACCGTAGACGGGCATATCAAGATCGGACCGACCGCGATTCCCGCCTTCTGGCGTGAGAACTATACATCAAATTTAAAAAATTTCAACCTGTCCGAATCCCTGAGCATCTTAACGGAAGAAGCCCGGTTGTTTCTAGCGAATTCTTTTCATTTCCGCGACCTGGCCTTTGAAGAGATCCACAAATACTCCAAAAAATATTTTATCGGCTTAGCGCAAAAAATGGTGAAATCCATCGATCCTGACGGCTTTACCGATTACACCGAACCCGGCATCCGCGCTCAGCTTCTGAATCTCAAAACCCGGGAACTCGTACAGGACTTTGTCATCGAAGGGGATGAACATTCCATCCATGTCCTTAATGCCGTGTCGCCGGCATTTACCTGCGCTTTTCCGTTCGCGGAGTTTGTGTATCAATCCTTTATTCATTGACTTCTAAATTGACTACATTCTAAAACTTCTTTATAATGTGTTTACAAATCAAAAAGGACTCTTATGCAACTCCTTATTAGCGGCATTCTTTTATTAATTTATGGCCTCTGTCTTTACAAAATCCTCCGGTCTTTAATTGAGCTTGTCCACAATCACAAACAACAGTATCCACGCAGAGTTTATATCATCTGTTTTCTGGCCGTCATTCCCATAACCTTCGGATTGCTAGCGCTCCTGTATGTCACCATGCAAACGCTCTTCAGCTATGTGAATGCCTTATTTTTCCCGGCCTTGGGCCTTCTGAGCATTATTTTCGGCACCGCACTGGTCATAACACAATTGTCCTCCCGCATGGCACCAAAAGGACTTTTGAAAAAGATTACCTTTACGTTTTTTTGGATCTTCTTTGTCCTGTGGAATGTCGGGCTCTGGGCCATTACGACTTACAGCCGCCGGGCCCTGCGGGCAAGGGTTCATACGGATGACATCGGCTATCGCTACGAACCCTATTACACCACACGCTATGCCGGTCCCGGCACCGGGTATATGATGGAAAACCTCGGAAAATCCAATCCCGAACAAAACCCTAATCAATCTTTTTATAGCAATCAAATGAAGCCACCGGATGGGATGGAATAACCTTTTTAATTTTTCATTTGAAGCCACTCCCCGATGCAACCTCAACTGCGGGTTCTGTTACAACGTCTGGAAACATGATTCCGCTTATCCGCAAGGCGAATTATCGCTTGACCAGATCCGGCGCCTGTTTGACAAAACCCTGTTCGGCCTGCCGACAGAGACGATTCATTTGACCGGAGGGGAGCCACTCCTACGGGATGACCTGGAAGAAATCGTAGAATATTTCACCAAAAAAAATATGTTTGTCGCCATTTCAACCAACGGAACACTTCTGAATGACGCCCGTTTGGACACGCTCCTGCGAGCCGGTGCTAAACGTTTTGAACTGACGCTGCTTGGCCCGCAGGCCGCTGTGCATGATCACCTGTGCGGCCAACCCGGAAGTTTCGCACAAATCTGCCAAGCCGTTACCAGCATCCGCAAACGCGGTATTTTTGTCCGCATCGCCATGACCGCCACCTCTCAAAATATTGATTATGCGTCTGAAACTGCCGCAAAAGCATTTGAATTGGGTGCCGGTGAATTCATCATGTACCGGTTTGTTCCTACCAATGGCAACACTCAAAAATTTTCGCATCTGCTGCCAACATCCGCACAGATCAAAGCTGCGATTTCAAAGTTAGATGACTGTGCCGAGACCTCTCAATTGCCCATTAAAATCGGCATTCCGATTCCGCCCTGTGAACTTGATGGCCCACCAAAACATATCCATATGACCACCTGCATGGGAGGGGTCTCAAAATTCATCATCGACCCTACCGGCAATCTGCGGTTATGCGAACAAAGCAGCCAAACGCATGGCAACCTTTTTGAGGAGAGTTTCTTTTTTAAACCATTTTCAAAACCGGCCCGTTCCTTTATCCGCCAAATCCCTGCTGAATGCGCCTCCTGCGATCAGGTTAAAAAATGCAGAGGGGGATGCCGAATGCTCACCCCAACCAAATAAGTTAGATTTCGAAGTATTTGTTGACAATCATACGGTTTATTCTATAATTTCATATATGCGCCTTTGCTTAAATACGTTTAAAAGAAAAGTATTTGTAATAAAAATCAGGTAAAAGCAGACAAAACAGCAGCACAAGGAGTGCCCTATGCCAATTAAAATATTCGTTCAAAATACGCCAAATCCAAATTCCGTTAAATTCATTCTGGACACAGCGGTGAAGTCAGAAGGAAAAGCAGTTTATAAATCCACGGCTGACTGTCCCGATATACCGCTGGTGGCAAAGATCCTGGAATTAGACCATATTCTGGAGGTCTGCTTAACGGGAAATTTTATCACGGTTTCACAGGACGGAAACGATGATTGGGACGCCTTGGAGAAACAGATCAAGACCATCCTGGAAGCACAGATCGAGTCTCACAACCCGGATTTCAAAGCGCCGGAAACCGCAACCGGAAACTCCACCAACCCGGATATCGTAAAAATTGAAGCCATCATTGATCAAACGATCCGCCCGGCATTGAACATGCACGGAGGGGACTTAGAAATCGTCGATTACAACAACAAGATCTTGCGCATCAACTATCAAGGTGCCTGCGGATCCTGCCCGAGCGCGACCTTTGGAACGCTTCAGCTGATCGAAAATATCTTAAAAGAACAATTTGATCCGGACATTGCGGTGATTCCGGGCTAGGATGAACGATGTTTAAAATCAACAAAAAAGTCGGCTATGCCCTGATCGCGCTCAAACACATGAGTGCCAAACGCCCCGGTCAAGTGACATCGGCAAAAGAGATTTGCGATGCCTATCAGATCCCGTTCGATCCGACGGCGCGGACCCTGCAGATCATGACCCAGCACGGGATCCTCCACGCCGAACAAGGGGTGCACGGCGGTTACCAGATCATTAAGGGAATGGACCGCGTGACCCTCCAAGATCTCAACGACATCCTGATCGGTCCGCTCAAGATCACCAGTTGCCTGACCGGAAAGCCCTTAAGTTGCCGCTCAGCCGAAAATTGCTCCATGATCAGCCCCTTACTGGAGCTGAATGAAAAAGTTTCAAAATTCCTCGACCAAATCCCGATCTCATCCTTGATCCGGCCCGAGGTAAATGCGAAATCCATAAACCAAGACTCTACCGGGTTAAGCTGTATTACTGAAAACTAGCAAATGCCTGAACCGAACATAAAAAAAATATTAAATGCCAAAACAATGGAAGAAAATGCACTTTCCTCCAAGGAATACAAGTTTGGATTCTATACCGATATTGAGTCGGACAGCATCCCCAAGGGCTTAAATGAAGATACGATCCGCCTGATCTCCAGGAAAAAAAGCGAACCGGACTGGATGACCGACTGGCGTTTGGAGGCTTACCGCTACTGGCTCACGATTACTGAGCCGACCTGGGCCAATATTTCTCATCCGCCCATTGACTATCAAAACCTCTGTTACTTCAACGCCCCGAAGCAAAAACCAAAATCCCTGGATGAGGTGGATTCTGAAGTTCTGGAGACCTTTGAACGACTGGGTGTGCCGTTAAGCGAGCAAAAGCGTTTAGTAGGGGTGGCCGTGGATGCGGTTTTTGACAGCGTCTCAATCGGGACCACTCACCAAAAAATTTTAGAAGAGCAAGGCGTGATTTTCTGTTCTATCTCGGAAGCAATTCAAAAGCATCCGGACCTGGTCAAAAAATATCTGGGATTCGTGGTCCCGGTCAAGGACAATTATTTCGCGGCGCTGAATTCAGCGGTCTTTACCGACGGCTCATTTTGTTATATCCCCAAGGGCGTACGCTGCCCGATGGATCTGTCAACCTATTTTCGAATCAATGCCGCGCAGACCGGCCAATTTGAACGGACCATGATCATCGCGGAAGCGGGAAGTTATGTTTCCTACCTGGAGGGCTGTACCGCGCCGATGCGCGATGAAAACCAGCTGCATGCCGCGGTGGTGGAACTCATCGCTCTGGACAATGCTGAGATCAAATACTCAACGGTCCAGAACTGGTATGCCGGCGATAAAGACGGACGCGGCGGGATCTATAACTTTGTGACCAAACGCGGGCTTTGCCAGGGCGCTCATTCAAAAATTTCATGGACACAGGTGGAGGCGGGTTCCGCCATCACTTGGAAATATCCCAGCACGATCCTAATGGGTGATCATTCGATCGGTGAATTCTATTCTGTGGCCCTGACCAATCACCGCATGCAGGCTGATACAGGGACAAAGATGATCCACATCGGAAAAAATACCCGCAGCCGCATCGTCTCTAAAGGCATCTCAACCGATGAGGCCAACAACAATTACCGCGGACTGGTCAAGATCCTGCCGTCGGCAGACAACGCGCGAAATTTTTCCCAATGCGATTCCATGCTTGTCGGCAACCGCTGCAAAGCCAACACCTATCCGTATATTGATGTGCGCAACAACACGGCCATGACCGAGCATGAGGCCTCAACCTCCAAGATCAGCGAAGAACAGATCTTTTATCTGCAATCCCGCGGGCTTGACGTCGAGCATGCCGTATCATTGATCATTAACGGATTCTGCAAGGACGTCTTTACCAAACTTCCGATGGAGTTTGCCGTTGAAGCCGTTCGGCTTTTGGAAATGAAACTGGAAAACAGCGTAGGATAACACACGCAACTCGAAGGAACGAACCATGTTTGAAATCAAGAATCTACACGCAAGCGTCGACGGCCACAAGATCCTTAAGGGCATCAATCTCAAGGTCAACGCCGGTGAGATCCATGCGGTCATGGGGCCCAACGGCTCCGGGAAAAGCACGCTCTCAAAAATCATTACCGGGCACCCCGACTATGAAATCACCAGCGGAGAGATCCTTTTTTTGATCAATGGAAAGATGACCAACATCCTTGAGCTTGACCCGGAAACCCATTCCCGGGAGGGGATCTTTCTGGCATTCCAATACCCGGTCGAAATTCCGGGAGTAAACACCTCGATGTTCCTACGCGCCGCGTATAACGAGGCCTGCAAGCATCAAGGGGCCGATGAGATGGATCCGCTGGATTTCGATGTCTATCTTCACGAAAAAATGAAGCTGCTGGACATGGATGATAAATTTATCAACCGCGCGGTAAATGTCGATTTCTCCGGCGGCGAAAAGAAACGCAATGAGATCCTTCAAATGGCGGTCTTAAACCCCCGCCTGGCGATCCTGGATGAAACGGATTCCGGGCTGGATGTTGATTCCATGAAGATTGTCTCCAGCGGCGTCAATACTCTAAGATCAAAAAACAACGCCTTTGTCGTGATCACCCATTATCAGCGGTTACTCAACTACATTGTTCCGGATTTTGTTCACATTTTACAGGATGGAAAGATTGTCTCTTCGGGGGACAAAAATCTTGCTTTAACCGTTGAAAATAAAGGCTACGACTGGCTCAAATGATGACATCCGCACTCATCGACAACAAGGAATTTCTCGATTTAAGCGAGGAACCCCGTGTGCCTTCCCGCTGGGTTGAAGAGAACAAACGAAAAGCGCGCAGCCTGTTCTCTGAAATCCCTGTTCCCACACTCAAACAGGAAGACTGGCGCTTTACCCCCTTAGACCCGCTTCTGAAAGAAACCTTCAAACTTTCGCCAGTTAAGGCTTTTCCGTCGATCGATCGAAAAAATTTTTCGTTCATCCGCGCTGAGGACATCAATATTATTTTTTGCGACGGACAGCTGATGGACATTGAACGCGTTCCCGACGTTTCCTTTAATGCCCTCCAGATCATCGAATGGGGAACGGGGGCAGAAACATATACCAAAGATATGACCAATGCGCTTATGCATTTTGACTGCTGTCACAATACATTTTTTTCCTCTTTAAACAGGGCGCACTTTTACAGCGGCATGTTCCTGCAAATCAACGAATCGACCCATATCAGACCGCTGATCCACATCATTCATATCTCGACCAGTCAATTGCCAAACCGACTTGCTCTGCCGCGCATCCTGATTCATCTCAAACAGCATTCCAGCGCCCACATCATGGAAACCTATTTCGGCCTGGAAAATTCCGCTGCGGCCTTGACCGTTCCGTTGACCGAAATTATTCTGGATCATGAATCAACCCTGAATTTTGTGCACGCGCAGAATGAACCGGCAAACGCTTTTCATTTCAGCTCGACAAATACGATTCTTCAACACGATTCACACCTGCATAGTTTTTCACTTTCTATCGGGGGCGCCTTGAGCCGGAATGACCTGGATGTTCAGCTGCGTCAACCGCATGCACAGGCCTCAATAAACGGTCTGTATTGTGTCAATCAGAATCAGCTTGTCCACAACCATACAATCATTCATCATCCGGTTGAACAATGTTCCAGTCGGCAAGAATATAAGGGTATTCTGACCGATACGTCCCGCGCT
>JBBRHV010000008.1:0-56243 GCA_038222225.1 Candidatus Omnitrophota bacterium | reverse complement strand
TGTGGTCAGGGAAAGCGGTTTTTGTCCGCAGGGAACGCCGTTTTGGTATAAATCAAAAATAACACATATCATTTGGGAAGGCAAAAACCATATCAATGGTTCCGGTTTTTGCGATGGCGTAGAGAATAAAGAGAACAAACGCGGGTTTTCCGACAAGACGCAGCAGGAAGGGCTGGGTTTCAGTCCAGCGCAAAGTTTTGATCAGAAGATCAGCGGACAGCAGAATGACAAATGGAATGGCTGAGAGAATATAGCGGGATTGGAAGTTTCCCCACAAAATAAAAAACACCAGAATGATTCCTGCCGAGAGCCGCAGAAGGGCTTCTTCTTTAGGGGCATTTTGGTGAAATGTCAGCAGTGAAATAATACCAAATGTATAAAGAGCTGAAAATTCTATAAGCCTGCCGATGTAAAATTTGGGCGGTTCTTGGGAGAAAACGCCCTGATACCATGTCCCAACCGGGATATCCCAGAAATCAAGGCTGCGAAGAATGTATTCTTTGAACCAGAAGGCTAAAATGACAATAATGAGCAGATAACTGAAACGTTCAAGCATGGAGGACGCGTGTTCAGATGGGGCCTTTTTCTGGGGTTGTGGCGGTTTTTTGAATCGGAAAAACTTTGTAAGAAGGATTTGGGCCAGCAGAATTAAAGATAGCAGAAAAACAGCCAAAAACATGTTTTGCATGAGAATTTGCAGGACGGCTTTCAATTCTTCGTGTTGCTGGAGGGTTTTTAAAAGATGGCTTGTTCCATACACCGTGCCATTCCACAAGAACCATGGCGTGAGCATTAAAACCGGCAGGACCATTCCGATGCGAAAACGCTTCATTTTGAAGAGGGAATGATCATAGAGCAGAGAGTATGCCAAACAGATCAGGACCGGCAGGATTCCTGTGTATTTTGTATTGATGGCGCAGCCTGCGGCTAATCCGAAGCAGATAAAAAACCAGGGTTTTCTCTTTTTAATGGCGTAGGCGAAACAGGTAACGGCCAGTAGGGTGAAAAAAGTAATCAGAGAATCCATCCAGACTTTCTGTGAACAGACAATGCTGATCGGATCCATCCACAGAAGGAAGGCGGCTAACAGGCCGACCGTGTTTGAATACAGTATGGAACCTAACAGATAAATAAGGATAATTGAAAAAATGCCTGCCAGCAGAGAAGGGTAGACGGAATTTTTAAATTCGTTTCCGGCGATTTTGAAAGAGATCGCAACCAATGCCGTGAACAAAGGAGGATGCTTAAAAAGCGGTTTAAAGAAATATTCAGGTAGAGGGCGTCCATTAGCAGCTAGATCATGTCCGTAGGCAATCGTATTGTAATCAAAAGGGTTCTTTGCCATTTGGGAGCCCATGCGCGCGTAAACCATTTCATCAATGGTGACATTGGGTGAGTTTTGAAAGTTTTCAAAACGGATCAAAAAAGCTGACACGCATAGGGTCGACAGGAAAAGAAAAGTTAGGATTTTTTGAAGTAATGGATTTTTCATAAATTGCAATAAGTGCTGATTGTTCATGAAGATAGCATGCCCGGGAACAAAAATCAACAGTTCTGTGGACATTTTTAACGGGACCCTTTTTTAAAAAGGAGGGTCCTTAAAATTTGTTGACAAAGCCAACAAAATGTATACAATTTGTTAAGCGTGGCATTATTCAAAAGTTAGGTTTTTTTATTTCAGAATTTTTGAGATGTTAACATTGTGTTGACACTCTTGCAGCATGTGAGGACATCTATGTTTGGTGAGAATCTCAAGCGCATTCGACAAAAACGAAAATTTACTCAAAGAAAATTAGCGGAAGAACTCGGTGTTTCGCGTCAGGCGATATGTCTTTGGGAGGCCAACAAGAGAGAGTTGAAAGCCTTTATCCTTAAAGACATTGCGGAAGTTCTTGGTGTTAAATTAGAAGAATTGATCAAAGGTGATTCAACCAAGACAGAGAAGTCCATTAGTTTTGTGTGGCCTTGCCCAAACGCGTCTGCGGTGGCGGTGATTGGTGATTTTACCGGTTGGAGTAAGAAAATTCCGCTGAAACGATTTAAAGATGGTCTTTGGCGCCGCAAGATTTCTTTGCCTGGCCCGGGTCGTTATGAATATAAATTTTTCGTTGATGGAGAGTGGCAGACCGACCCGCATAATAATGCCACGGTTTTTAATCCTCATGGTACGTTAAACTCTGTAAAGGAGCTTATTTAGATGCGTATCGCACTTTTATCATGGGAAGCCGTTCATTCGATCTATGTAGGGGGAGTCGCTTTTCATGTTACAGAATTAGCCTGCGCTCTTCAGCGAAAGGGACATGAAGTGCATGTTTTTACCCGCATGGGAAAATCCAACCCCTCGCACTATGAATTGATTCATGGTGTTCATTATCATCGTTGTCTTTTTGATTCCAATCCGGATTTTATCGAAGAAATTCATAATATGTGCCGTTCCTTCTGTAGTACGTTTTTCGGAACGGAAGATCAGCTTGGTCATTTTGATGTGGTTCATGCCCATGACTGGCTGGCAGCGCCTGCGATGTATTGGATTAAAAAGGGCAGGCCGCATCATACGGTCTTCACGATGCATTCCACGGAATACGGACGTTGCGGGAACAATTTCTTCGGAGGCGGGTCCGAACGGATTCGTCATATTGAATGGGAGGCCTGTTATGAGGCGGATAGCGTGGTTGCGGTATCGCATTTGTTGAAGAACGAAGTGCAGTGGATTTATAGTACGCCCATTGAAAAAGTGAATGTGATTTATAATGGAATTGATTATCGCCATTTTGACGGCTGGGTAGAACCGGCCGGGGTTAAGCGCATGTATGATATCGGGCCGATGGACCCCATGGTTCTTTTTGTGGGGCGCATGGTCTATCAGAAAGGCGTGGACCTGTTGGTGAGTTCAATTCCGTATGTCTTGGCCTATTATCCGAACGCAAAATTTGTCTTCGCCGGAGACGGCGAGATGCGCCATCAAGTGGAGGAGCAGGCGTCGCATCTGGGGGTTCGACATGCCTGTCGCTTTTTAGGACATGTCAATGGCTGGAAGCTGAAAGATTTGTTTAAGGCAACGGATTGTGTTTGTGTTCCCAGCCGTAATGAGCCGTTTGGAATTGTGATTTTGGAGGCCTGGAGCGCGGGAAAACCGGTGGTGGCCTGTGATAAAGGCGGTCCGTCAGAGATCGTTTGGCATGAGGTGAACGGGCTTAAGATCTCGGATAATCCGGAGTCGATCGCTTGGGGGATTGGAACGTTGTTTGAAGATTTTGATGACGCCCGCTGGATGGGTCGTAATGGTCGTATTGCGGCTGAGTCCGTATTTTCGTGGGATATTATCGCGGATGAAGTGTTGTCAATTTATGAAACCTAAGGAGTGAGTGGTGGCAGACGACAAGATTAAGAAAACGGTTAAAAAGACAGCTGTTAAAAAGACGACTGTTGCGAAAGCTGCGGCAAAGAAAACCGCGGTAAAAAAAGCAACGGTTAAAAAACCGAAAGCGTCATCTGCGATCGCAAAACCTCGTGCTGCTAAAAAGACCAAGACTGTTGCGCCCCTAGCCGTTCAAGCAGATTCCAGTATCGCAAAGACGATGAGCCATCCGAAAATCCAGGGAATGATCCAGGCGAATTTAGAGCATGCCGAACGTGCAAAAAAGGCCGTGTTTGTTGACAGTGAGATTATGCCGCAAAACTACGGGTCAACAAGCATTACCCTGCTGGCCCGCGATCCGCATTGGGTTCATGCCTATTGGGAAATTGCCGCTTTTTCTCTTGAACATGTCCGCAAGGAGATCGGGGATCTGATTGACCGCTGCGCGTATGTTTTGAGACTTTATGATGTGACCTTTGTTGATTTTAAAGGCGATAATGCCAATCATAGCTTTGATATCGATGTCGGCCGGGAGGCTAATCATTGGTATGTGAATATTTGGAGCGATAATGTGACCTACTGCGCGGACATCGGTCTGCGGGCACCTGATGGCCGTTTCTTTACGTTGGCGCGTTCGAACTTTGTGACAACGCCTCGGGAATACATATCAGCACGTTCGGAACTGGTATGGATGGATGTTCAGCATCCGGTGGTTGAAGAAGGAGTTTCCGGTGCTCAAGGAGGAGCGGCGGAACTTCAGCCTTACGTGTATGCTTTTGAAGCGGAAGACGGGAAGGGATTGCAGCCGGCAGCTCCGGCGCGAGGCCGACGATTTAAGATCTTTTTGACCGAGGCGGATATCCGGGCGTATTATTCCCGTTTATTCCCGCTTTTAAGAAAAATGTTAAAACGCCCTCGGGGAGGCAAGAGGATCCCCATGGATGCGATGATGATGGATCTGGATGGCGATTTGCTGCTGGAATATTTGGAAGACATGGACCTTCCGGGTTATGAATATTTCAAGCAAATGCTCTTAGGCGCTTCTGAGGAAACCTGGATGCGGGGTCGAAAGATCCGTCCGACGTTTGAGGTGTTAGGCGGAGCCAGCGAGACGGTTTCATCCTGGGGCGCTTCCGAGCAGCCTAAACCGCAAGAAGGATTTTTCTTTGAGTTGGGAACGGAATTGATTGTTTACGGGCGCACAGAACCGGATGCGACAGTGACGTGGGGGGACCGTGTGATTCCTTTGCGTAACGACGGGACGTTTACTTTGCGCATGGCGCTTCCGACCGATACGCATATCCCGCTGGATTTTCTGGCGGTCTCTTATAATCAGAAACATGAACGCTCGATTGTAACCGCTGCGGGTCGAGATAAAACAGAATACAGCGAAAAATCAAACGTTGAATCTGAAAACCTGGCAGCGTGAAATGTTTTCAATGTAGAATTGAGTGTTGCGCGGCAGATGTAGGCGCGTTATTTTATAGGAATTTATAAGGCATGCCCAAAGGATATCTTGCTTTAGTTCTACATGCACACCTTCCGTTTGTCCGACATCCTGAAGAGGAGTATTTCCTCGAAGAAAATTGGTTGTATGAGGCGATCACCGAGACCTACATTCCGCTTTTGAAAGTCTTTGATGGATTGGTGCGTGATCGGGTGAACTTCCGTATTACCATGTCTTTGACGCCGCCGCTCATTAGCATGCTGCAGGATCCTCTCTTGCAGGAGCGATATATCCGCCATCTGGACCGCCTCATTGAACTTTCAGAACTGGAAATTCACCGCACAGGATATGAGCCGCATTTTCACGGCTTGGCGCTGATGTACAATCACCGGTTTCGTGAATTCCGCAAACTTTTTGTGGATGATCTCAGCCGGGACATTGTCAGCGCATTTAAATATTTTCAGGATATCGGCGTGCTGGAAATCATTACCTGCTGTGCGACGCATGGATTTTTACCGATCTTAGGAATTAATCCGCAAGTGGCCCGGGCCCAGGTTCAGGTCGCGGTTGATCACTATACCAAAGTCTTTGAGCGCAAACCCCGCGGCATTTGGCTGCCGGAATGCGGATATGTTCCCGGGGTGGAAGATATTTTAAAAGAGGCAGGCTTGCGTTATTTTTTTGTGGATTCGCATGGAATTATCAACGCTGACCCGCGTCCGCGCTATAGTGTCTATGCTCCGATCTACACGCCGGCGGGTGTTGCGGCCTTCGCGCGGGATTGGGAGTCTTCAAAACAGGTCTGGAGTTCGCAGGAGGGATATCCGGGGGATGTGGATTATCGCGAATATTACCGGGATATCGGCCATGAATTGGAATATGAGTATATCAAGCCGTATATTCACCCGTCCGGGATTCGAGTGAATACAGGCATGAAATATTGGCGGATCACCGGTAAGAGCGATTATAAGGAAGCTTATCGGCCGGATTGGGCCCGTGAAAAAGCGGCGCAGCATGCCGGAAATTTTTTGTTTAATCGGGAAAAACAGGTTGAACATCTCACCCATTATATGGACCGCAAGCCGATTATTGTGGCGCCCTATGACGCCGAGCTTTATGGACATTGGTGGTATGAAGGGCCGATGTTTTTGGATTTTTTATTCCGCAAGATGCATCATGATCAGGACACCATTAAGTCTATTACGCCGTCGGAATATTTAGCGGAATATACTGTCAATCAGATGGCGGTTCCGTCGACCTCCAGCTGGGGATATAAGGGGTATAGCGAGTATTGGCTGGAGGGGGGCAATGACTGGATCTATCGTCATATTCATAAGGCCGGTGAGCGGATGGTTGAATTGGCCAATACATATCGCTCAAAATTGACTCGCCGTATGTCAAAACCGACGCTGATGCGGCGTGCTCTCAACCAGGCTGCCCGCGAGCTGCTGTTGGCTGAGTCCAGTGACTGGCCGTTTATCATGAAGTCCGGGACCATGGTGCCCTATGCCAATCGTCGGGTGCGTTTGCATATTTCCCGTTTTACCAAACTCTATGAGGATATTTTGCAGAACCGGGTCGATGAAGATTGGTTGTCAGAAGTCGAATGGCGTGATAATATATTCGCCGATATTGATTGTGCTAAGCAGTACTTAAAGTAATCCCTTACCGCAAAGGAGGTCCCATGAACGGTATTCTCGCCAATGGTCTTCCGGATATTTTTTTTACCCCTAAAGATGTTGAAGAGCTAAGGCCTGATTTTGATTATGCCAAAGTGTCCAATGTTCGTTTAAAGGATCTGCAGTCGTCGTTTGGCATCGCGCTGCATATGCATCAGCCGACGATCCCTGCCGGTTCTGGTGATCTGCGTAGTGCCTCATTGATTTCTAATTTAAAACATATGATGGACAATCAGGGGACCGGCGATAATCATAACGCGCCGGTTTTTTTGGATTGTTATACGCGCATGGGGCGTTTTATTCCGGAGTTGGTTAGCCGCGGAAATAACGCGAGGATCATGCTGGATTATTCGGGAAATCTCTTTTGGGGGATTCCGCAGATGGGTGCTAATGAGACCATCGAAACGCTGCGCGGGATTGTGTGTGACCCAAAATATTTTACGCATGCCGAATGGCTTGGCACGATGTGGTCGCATGCGGTCGCAACGTCCACACCAATTCCGGATTTGAAACTTCATATCATGGCCTGGCGTAAACATTTTGCCGCTGTGTTCGGGGTGGATGCGGTCCGCCGGGTTAAAGGGTTCTCGCCGCCAGAGATGCATCTTCCGATCCATCCGGATCAATGTTATGAGTATATCAAGGCGCTTAAGGAATGTGGATACGAGTGGCTGATGGTTCAGGAACACACGGTTGAAAATATGGATGGTTCAGGGATTCGTCGGCCGCATGTTCCGCACCGTTTGGTGGCCAAAAATTCCAAAGGCGAAATCGTTGAGATCGCGGTCCTGGTGAAGACGCAAGGGTCAGACACTAAGCTTGTGGCCCAAATGCAGCCGTTGGCCGAAGCCAGGGGACGGGGACGCGAAGATTATGCCGGAAAGAATATTCCTGTGTATGTTCTGCAGATCGGGGATGGTGAGAACGGTGGGGTCATGATGAACGAGTTCCCGCGGGATTATAATATCGGATTTGAGGGGATCGGGACGAATGGAGTGGTGGGTTTGAATGGGTCCGAATATCTTGATCTTTTGAAAAGAGAGGGTCTTTCTGATAAAGATTTTCTGCCGATTCAGCCGATCGGTCAGCACCGGATCTGGGCTGAGCTTAAGGAGGCTTATGGGCCTGGTGCCGCTGATCAGGCCATTGACCATATCAAGCAGAAAGATCACGGGTTTAATTTGGACAAAGCGTCTTGGACCAGCGACCGTAATTGGGTGGCTGGTTACGCGGATGTCTTAGACCCGATTAACCGATTAAGTGCTGCGTTTCATCAAAAATTTGAAAAAATGACCCAAAAAGAAGTGAAATCCAGCCAGTATCAGAACGCTCTTTTGTATCTGCTGTTATCGCAAACCAGCTGTTTCCGCTATTGGGGATCAGGCGTTTGGACAGAGTACGCCAAAGAGCTCTGTCGCCGCGGGCAAAGTTTTTGCGAATAATGCCGATTGAACCTCGCAGGTTCCAATCTACGAGGTTGTTTTGGAGAAAGCGCTTCCGCAATATTTAATTTTTGAGACATAAAAAAGCGTTAAGTCCATTATTCGCAACATATATTTTTTTGAAATAAGGTTGTTTTCCATTTTTATATCATATATACTTTTATTACGCCCCTTTTAGAATATATCAATATTCTATCATTGAAGTCCTTTTATCTTTCACATTCGAGGAGGAAACATGTTTCTGCAATGGAACCGCTCTGCCAAGAAGACTATCTTATCTAAAGCCCTGACCGTCTTAATTCTTAGTACTTTTTTAAATTCCTTTATCATTCCGCCCTATGCTGTTCAGGCGCAGATCTTGCCGACTTTGCCAAGCGTAGGAAGTATGGTGGTCACAAGTCCGGCCTATGTTCCGGTTTTGATCAAAGGCATCCGGCCGGATCCGCAGAATCCTCTGCAATTTCATTTTATTGTCAATACCGGAAATGACGAGGCAGAACCCATCGCTTTGCGTGAAGAGTCTGCCCGGCTGATCAAATATTTTTTAGCGTCTTTAACTGTTCCGGAAACAGATCTGTGGGTCAACTTGTCACCTTATGAAGGAAACCGAGTGGTTCCGGCTTCTTTCGGTCAGACTGAAATGGCCATGGACCTGTTGGCACAAGATTATCTTTTAAAGCAGCTTTCAGCCAGTTTGATGTATCCGGAAAAAGATTTAGGCAAAAATTTCTGGGACCGGGTCTATGCCCGGGCTCAAAAGGAGTTCGGCACAACGCATATTCCCTTAAGCACATTTACAAAAATCTGGATTGTGCCTAATGAGGCGGTTGTTTATGAAAGGGACGGCGCAGCTTATATTGTCAAAAGTTCTTTGCGAGTCATGCTGGAAGAAGATTATGTGGCTTTGCGTGAAAACTTAGGTAACGCCCAATACGGCATGAGTGCCAAAACCGGTGATACGGCTCAGGAGATCAGCGGGGTTTCTTCGCAGGTCATTCGTGAGATCCTCATTCCGGAAATTGAAAAAGAGGTTAATGAAGGCGAGAATTTCGCCAAACTTCGCCAGATCTATCATTCTTTGGTTTTAGCGACGTGGTACAAAATGAATTTGAAACAGACGCTCTTGAGCCGCGCTTATATGGATCAGAACAAGGTTAAAGGTGTGGATATTGAGGATGCCAAAGTCGCACAGGATGCGATTTATGATCAGTATGTCGAGGCATTCCGTAAAGGCGTCTATGAATATATCCGCGAGGAAGAAGATCCGACAACAGGTCAGTTTATTCCAAGGCGTTATTTTTCCGGCGGGTTTGACGGTGAGCATGACGCGCGGGGGCGGACGCTTCAAGAAAATATTAGTGCAACCCGGATCGACGGAAATAATTCAGCCGTTCTTTCTCCGGATCAGCTGGCCTTAGTGGCCAACGGTATGCGCGGGCCTGAGGGGTCTTTGAACGTAGATCTGACGACGGATCTTGTTGAGAATACTACAGCAGACGGAATTAACTCGGCTGTCGTGAACATGAGCGAAGAAGATCTGCGTGTACAGGAAGAGATGAGACGGGATACACAGGCAATGATACAGCCCAGGTTGCAAGATATTCTTGCCGCTGTTGAAGCCGGAGATCAAGCAACGGTTGATAGGATTGTAAATGAAATTAATGCAGTCCAGATCCAAGGCCAATATATTCCTGCCAGTGATTTAGTTCGAGGACAAGGACTGGGCGTTGTGAGAGGAAATGCTTTGACCCAAGAGAAAAAAACAGCGGCTAATGACGCGTATTTGGATGGCACGATCGCTTCCCATTTTCTTTTTGCAGGTGGGGCGACCCGATTTATGGGCTTGATGTATGACGTTAAGATCAAAGACGCTGCGAAGGAGATTTTAGGAATTAGAAATGGTTTGACGAGAGACCAAAGGCAGCGTCTCCGCAAAAATTTTGATGAGATGGCTCCTGCCAAGCAGGCAGCTTTGATCGCTGCGCTTGAGGCGCAAAGAGGTTTTATTTTAGATGAAACCCGGCGGGATATTCCGATGGGCCCACGTCAGTTGCTTGCCTACCGTGCTTCTTTGGAGAAACTTGCGGCTGAGCAGGGGAGGAATCTTGAGGAGGTCATCGCAAAGACAAAGATCATCGTACACTTTAATAATGAAAATTTCGTGCTCGGAATTGCTGATCTGGAGGCTAACAATTATTATGGGTTTAAGAGAGAAAATGTTTTTATTTTGAATGTTCCGGTTGTTCATGGGGCCTCTCTTCAAAAAGATGGAACATTACAGCTTGATTCCGCAAGCCAGCTGCTTCCTCCCGGTCATGGGTTTACCATTGAGCAGTTTAAATTGAATGACCAGGTGTATATCATTGATGAAACAGGAATGCCTTCCTTATTAAAGGGTCGATCATTACTTCAGATCTTAAAGAGCGAGGGGGTTGAAACTGTCCGTACTCAGAGAGTTAATGATTTAACCATGTGGACAGAAGATGTTGGAAGCGTCGAACGATTAGCTTATTTTTTGGGCATGGTTGAACAGGGGAATGTTGGGATTGGAGTTGAACTCGTTACGAATACAACAGAGCAAAAGGGCGGAACCTATGTTACTACCCAGTCGCAGCCGCAGAGATTATTTTTAATTGAAACAGCTGCCATGATGTCCGATGGTTATGCGGATCTTTATCAGAGAACCGGCCGGGAAAATTGGGATTATAACGCTTTTCGGAATTTTTATACTGTTGCCGGCCTGGAACAGATATTAAACGGAGAGTTTTCTTTGAGACGGTATTTGCGTTATAAAAGGGGTAAAGATGGTCAGTTCCATTTTTATACCGAAACCATCACTGGAGATGTCACTCAGCTGAATCCTGAACGTGTTGTGGCATTTCAGTTGGATGCGAAGGAAGAAATTAAAGATATGAAAGCACCGCAGGATCTTCCGCAAGCACTTGATTATATTCAAAGATATGAAGGATTTATTTCGGGCGCATTTGAAGCAAGAGCAACAAGTGTCAATTCAGCAGTATTATCAACGGTAGAGTCTGAGATTTCAGGGGCGCTACAGGTATTACTTCAGCGCTTTCCGTCGGATCAAAGGAGCAAGGTCTTGCAGTATTTAAAGGCCGGAAAAGCAGGGGAAAAGCCGTTGGCGGCCTTGATCAACGAGGTTAATGCATTGCGCGTTAATGGTGAATTGGTCAATATCGCAGACTTGGTAGCTGAGCCGGGGGAAGTGCTCTCTGAATTGGACGAGAAGAGGCTTGCATCGCGAAGAGAAGAAGCTGCGCAGAAATATTTGGATGGGCAAATTGTCCCGGATTTTATTTTTGCCGGAGCGGCCACTCGGTTAGGGCTTGGCTCTATGTATAGCGTAGATATCAAACAAGTGGTTCTTGAAGCCATTGGGCGCGAGAGTAATTTGACCCCTGAGCGAAAAGCAAGTCTTAGGAAGAATATTGATGCCGCATTTACTAAAGATGATGTGCTTGATGCGCAGGCCAGAGATGCTTTTCTGGATGCGTTGAGGAAGGAATTTGATGAGGCCGGGTTGAGCGATTCACAGTATGGCATGGGGCCACGACAATTGATTGCATACCGGAAATTTTTGGAAAATTTAGCGCGGGATAAGGGCCACAAAGTTAAGGCCGTATTGGATCAGGCTCCCATCGTTATTCGCATCAATGACAGCAGTCTTTTGCCAGAGGTCCTAGAGGACCTTGATAGGAATGATTTTTATGGCTTTAATAGAAAAAATGTATATTTCGTGTCTGTTCCAGTTGTGAGTGGATTTGACCTATCGGAGTGGAAGAATTTGCATATGAATAGAGGAAGCGATCAGCTTCCGCCAGGGCATGGATATATTCTTCGCCAAATGAATCAACCCGGTACGGTTTTTCAATTGGATGCCCAGGGGGCGCGGCAGAATTTAGAAGGAGGCCTTTTGTCGATTCTTGAGGCGCGCGGGGCTGAGGTTCTGAGAGCCCAGAGAATTAATGATGTGAGTTTGTGGACCGAAGATGTGGGAAGTATCGATCGGATCGCTTATTTTCTTGAGCAGATGGATAAGGGTGTTGGTGTTGCCATTGAACTTGTCAGGAATCTCAAGGGGCAAAAGGGAGGAAGTTTTTTCCGCGATACTAAAACAGGGAAGAGGTTTTTAGGTGAGACTATATCCATGAGTACGCCGTCTTGGGTGAAATATACGACGGAGATCGGAAAACAGCAGACGCCTTATAATGCGTTTCGAAATATCTATGGTATTCGAGCGCTTAAGCAGACATTGGAAGGGTTGAGCCTTCCCTATTATTTGAGGGCAAAAGACGGCCGGTTGTATGTTGAACTTGTGACTGGCGATATCACAGGACTCATGGAGGGAAATCAGGTTGTGCCGTTCCGGATTCGCCTGGATGAAGATATTTGTGATTTCAAAACAGTGACGGATTTGATTGAAGCTGTGCAGTTTGTCGCCAAATGGGAAAAGTTTGTTGGGGATGCTCCCGGGGCGGAAACAAATGCAGCTGTTTTATCTCCGGGTCAAATGGCAGAACGGACCCAGTGGAAAAAGGGTGGTATCGATTTTAATCCGGCGTTTTTGAATTTGACTATTGAGAGAGACGGGAACGGCATTCCGCTTCCGCTGCCTCAGCAGCCGCTGGATACAATCAAGATCGATGGGTTCTATCCGGTGATTATAGACATGACGCCGGTACGGAATTTGCCATTTATTTTAGGAGTAGCCGACTTTCCGCAGAAAGAAGGACAAACGGATAGAAATAATGGCGGGCGGGATATCAGCCGCCTTCAGCCGTTTTTTCAGAAAGACGAGCGGCTTGATGACAGCAGAGGAGACCTTTCGTTTTTGCTGAATTGAGAGTGAAGTTGTAGTTGGGGCCAGGATGGAATTGAGCCCAACAGCGCAGTTTTTGATAAAGGCGGCGGCGCAAGAAAGAAGAAGTGGTTTTATGCAGCTAACCTAACTTTCATCGTGAA
The DNA here is from genome assembly GCA_038222225.1 of Candidatus Omnitrophota bacterium. Taxonomy (GTDB): domain Bacteria; phylum Omnitrophota; class Gorgyraeia; order Zapsychrales; family JANLHA01; genus JAKLFA01. The sequence goes on along the minus strand of JBBRHV010000008.1, from coordinate 43,334 downwards.
AAATTTTGATCAAAGGGGATATGTCTATGCTCCAGATGTGCAGCAACGGCCGAACCGGTTTTTTAAAACGCACTATCAGTTTTCTCACGGCACTCACATTTTGTTTTACCCTTATCTGTCCCCCTCTAGTATCGGCACAAGTTTTACCCTCGTTGTCTCTTCCCGGGGCCCTAGTTGTCGCAAGCCCCGGATATGTTCCCACACTCATTAAAGGTATTCGTCCTGATCCGGTTAATCCGTTACAGTTTTCCTTTTTAGTTGATAGCGGGGATTCTCATCTTCAGGGTGAGGATTTCAATCAGGAATCGCTGCGTTTGATCCGTTATTTCTTAGCTGCCTTGACTGTCCCTGAGAAGGACATGTGGGTGAACCTTTCGCCGTATGAGAAAGACCGAATCATTCCTACCGGTTTCGGTTCCACTGAAATGGGCATGGATCTGCTTGCCCAGGATTATATTTTAAAACAGCTGACCGCGAGCCTGATGTATCCGGAAAAAGATCTTGGAAAGACTTTTTGGGATCGGGTCTTTAAGCGCGCTCAAGAGGAATTCGGTACAACCAATATTCCGATGGATTCCTTTAATAAGATTTGGATTATTCCCAAAGACGCGGTTGTCTGGGAATACGATGGGGCGGCTTATGTTGTCAAAAGCAGCCTCAAGGTTATGCTGGAGAAGGACTATGTTGCCTTAAAGGAGAATCTTCATAATGCAGATTTTGATCTGCATCGACTTGAGCAAAGCCAGATCGATCAGATTAGCGAGGTATCTGAGCAGATCATTCGTGAGGTTTTGATCCCGGAGATCGAAAAAGAGGTTAATGAGGGCGAGAATTTTAGCCAGCTGAGGCAGATCTATAATTCGATGATTTTGGCAACGTGGTTTAAGTTGAATTTGAAAGAAAGCCTCTTGGGGAAAGTCTATGTGGACCAGAACAAGGTCAAGGGCGTGGATGTGGCCGATGCATCCATCAAGGAACAGATCTATGGTGCGTATTTATCGGCATTTCAAGACGGCGTCTATAACTATATTAAGGAAGATTATGATCCGTTGACTCAGAGCGTGATCCCCCGCAGATATTTTTCCGGCGGGTTTGATGCGGCCCAATTAGAAACGGGTGTCACTGGTTCACGGCTCAAGGGAGATTTAAACGAGCTGCCGGCCGATCAGGGCCGCTTGATCCGACAAGGATTGGCTGCCGCGACTCCGAGGGGAGCATCAAGCCAGCAGTGGGTCACTGCTTTAAATGTGGAAACAAAAGTCGGACAAGGCCAGGCTGAGGAACAGACCAATGGCGCGGTGCTGTTGCATGATCGAAATCAAGCCTTGGAAGTGGTTCTTAATTCCAAGATCTATGATCAGATCAGGGATCAAAAGGCGAGTTTGGCCCGTCGGGAGAAAGAGAATGCTGCGGCTATTGATATAGAGGCGCGAACGAAGGAAAACGAGGCGATCAATGCCGCTAGGCGTGAGGTTAACGCTCAGGAGCAGGAGCTTCGGGAGATCTGGCGTTATGCCGGATTAACGATGCAGCCGGATGATCAAAGGATGCAGGCCTTTTTTGAGCAGCATCCGGAGGCTGCTCAAATGATTGGAGGAGCTCAGTATCAAGGTTCTGCACGTTTTTCTGACCCGGCGCTTGAGCAGTTTTTTCAATATGCCAGTTTGACTCAAAAACAGCTGGTTACCGATGAAACCCTGGAAGCTTTTTTTCCGGGCCTCTCGCCGTTGGCGCAGGGATCCGCGGGAAAGGGCGGTTTAGGTTATTTAAAAGGCGAGACTTATTATGCTTATCGAGATGTCTGGCAGGACGGGTTTGCCGCGATGGGGGTCATGCCGCTGTATGCCTATTTTCAGGAAGGAGCGGTCAGAGAAAAAATTGATTGGGAAAACGAAAAAGGAATTCAGCGGGTCATGGTTAAAAACGCCGAAGGCCGGGATGAAAAATTGACGATTCCGGTAGATTTCAACGGCAGGCGTTACAGCGTGGAGGTGTATTGGATCAATGCCAACGGCACACCGGTTTTTATGCTTTATAACGCAGAAATTTTTGAGCGTTTGTATCCGGATGGAGACCTGCAAAAAAAACAATATGGCTTTTTTGGCAGGGCTTATGCGGAGCTCATGAAAAATATTCGTTTACGGCCTGATGTGGCGGTTTTAAATGAGGCGCAAACATTGTATGTGGCGGTTGCTGCCGAAAATGATGCGAGGTTTTATCAGGGGTTGGGAACAGGCGAACAAAGTGTACATGCCAATACGAAGTTTCATTTTATTACGCATACTCCAGAAAAAGCGGCGTTGCCGGTTGATGATGCTGATTATTTAAGAGGGCTTCTGGGATCGGATCTTGTGCGTGATGATATGATTTCAACGACTCCTGATGGTCGACGTATTATCGATGCCGCCAATGTTGCTGCGCAAAGGGCTGATGGGGTGACAGCTGTTTCGGATGAGCATCGAAAGGTAACTCAGGAGGTTGTTCTTCCGGCGTATGGTTGGAAGACTTCAGGTATTCAGAACGGATCTTTTCCGGATTGGTGGTATGGGAGCAAGTTGGCTAAGCTTGTGACGGAAAAAGGTCTTGATAAAATTACAGGGAAAGATCTTTTTGACGCGGGCCAATCTGCCAAACAAGAGCTTCAAAGCTGGTTGTTGGAGCAACAAATAAATGGCAAACCGTACAATACATTTTCGGATTTGAACCGTCCGATGTTCGGCGCTTTGCGACGGTTAGTCGAATATAAAGAACAGGGCATGCTGTTGCCTATGCTGCGGTGGATCACTGGGGATCCGGAGAAGGAGTATGAGACGCCGTTAGGACGAAAGAAAGGTTTGGGAGCTAATGTGTTACTCGGCGGACCCGGGCGTGATGATGCGGGAAAGTATTGGTCTGCAGAATTTGAAAAGCTTCAGAACGATCCGGAATTGGGAGGCAAGCTGGTGTTTGTTCCAGAGACAGGTGTAGATATCATGCGGCTGGCGGTGAGTGCCAGTGATTTTTGGCTTGTTTTACCGCGTCCGACACGTGAGGCTTCTGGTACCAGTGATGAGAGGGCGGGGTTCAATGGGCATAAGGTGATCGCCACAGCCAGCGGTGGGGTATTGGCATGGATGATACATAAAGTGAACGGTTGGCTCATTTACGTGTTTAAAGATCGAAAGTTGGCAGACATTATGTGGGGGTTTGAAAATCGGAATCAACAGATGATCGATGAGTGGCATAGAGAAGGCAGCCGTCAATTGGCTCAGTATATGGAAGAAGCTGTTGTCGAATATAATGACTATAGGGAGGGCCGGGATAATCGGATGCTGGATGGAATGCTTTCGTCTTTTCGTTCTTCGCACGCAAATGTGAATGTGCATAAGATGGTGCGCGAATATGCCAGGTTTTTTACGTCCCTGATTAATGGAACGGGTGCCGCTGGATATGAAGTGGGCCAGGTTCCGGCGAGTTTTTTTCCGTCTCGCATTGAGCGGGTTGTCGGTCGTGTCAGCGAGCGATATAATCTTAACGAAAAATCTACAGGGGTCAGGAGCTTTTTGCAGGGCACGGGGTCAATGGTTGACGCCATCAATATGGTTCAGGAGGCCGGAGGAGGCACTTTTGAAGATGCGCAGGCGATCGTTGTTGCAGGGTGGGTGGCGGCTGCTAATGCTATTCCGGAAGAGGACATCCCGGTTCTTGCTGAACGATTGAAGGAAGGCGGTGATTTTGAGCGGGAGTTGCGGTACCCTGAAAGAATACGGCGTAATATTAAAGCGGATGCAACGGCTTTACAGGCGGTTGTTTCGCGCGAGAGGGGGTTGCGTTCTTTGGATGCGGTTTCGCGTGATAGAGGTCGTCCGTTATGGGATGAAGTTAATGCGGCGCGGCAAGAATTAAGTGTGGTATGGAAGGATTTAGCGCAGAACCATGAGATGGCGACAAACCCAGCTACGCTTATGACTCCGACTGACCGTGTGAATATCGAGGAGGTTTTTCAAGCTGGAGTTTCTTATGGTCCTATTGATTTTGCTGTTCGTCCTTCAGGTTTGCTGCAGCCGGACGCCGGGATTTTTCCTGTTGCAAAAAGTCAAGACGGTCAGGGTGTGGAGTTTCTTTTTTCATCGCTGAACATGGGCGTAGACACCATTCGAACCGTATCGGTGGATGAGCTCGGCGTTTTCATGCCGCGGGCAGTTGAACTTGTTCGGGCGGGAAGGATGGAAGATTTTAATGCTTTGTTTTTTCAGTTTGCCAGTGGAAGTTCGGCTGTCAATTCTTCCGTGCTTCAGCCGGATACTGGACGACGGGAAGGTGAAAAAGTGGGTGGTATTGACCTGAACCCGGCATTTCTGGATTTGCAGATCAAGCGTGATGGCAACGGCATACCGCTTCCGCTTCCTCAACAGCCGATTGAAAACATGAATATTGAAGGATTTGTTCCAATTATTATTAATACGGTGCCGGTTCAGACGCTGCCTTTTTTGCTCGGGTTAAGGGAAGACGGGTCAGAACAAGGGGCAACACATGAGTTGAGTCAAATGGGTTTTGAAAAAGAAGAAGCGCTTGTGTTGTGACGTGTGTGCTGTGCAGATGTTTCGGGAGAGCAAAAACCCTCTTCGTTTTTAGAAGAGGGTTTTTGAATATAGGAAAAGATGATTAATGTCCTTGTTGGCGGCGCAAATCCTGCATTTGCCTCCGTTGTTCGTCCATGGCGCGCCGATTTTCTTCAAGCATTTTCTTTTGGTCTCGCTGAACTTCTTCCATATGTGTGCGCTGGGCACTCATCATTTGTTCGATTTCCGGAAGTTCGCTTTCGGCGTCAGGAGTGTTCATGGTTTTGCCGATAAGGTTAATATAGCTATAGAACCCAACGACTAAAACCGCAAGAATGACACAAAGAATGGCAAGTGGTTTCATGCTTTTAGTTTACTATATTTTTTTTCTTTTGCAAGATGGGCTTCAAATTTAAGTTGGCGATAACAGGTATTTTTCGATATAATAATTTCCTTAAAAGGGGGGTGACTGATGACAGATCAATATGATTTTAAAAAAGAGTGGCCGAAAATTAAGGATAAGCTGATTCTGATGAGCAAGGAAGCTATTGTTTTGGCTAAAAAGGGCGAGGAGCAGTTGGCGGCGTTTTCAAAGCAGGGAAAGCTGCATATTGATTCAACCACGCTGAGTTTGAAGAAGGACCGGTTATTTGTTCAGATTGGCAAGATTTATGTGAAATCTCAGAAAACCGGCAAACAGACTGAACAGATGAAAAAGCTTTTAGCGGAATTGGATCGATTTGAGAAAGAAGAGCGCGCAATAAGACGCAAACTGAAAACGGCGGGTGAGAAATCAAAGGGCGTAAAGTCTTCCAAAAAGCCCAATAAGTGAAAAACGGGCAAATGTCTGGCAGGGCAGCTGTTTTCTGGCGAAGTTTAGAAGTGTAATATGTTGAGATTGTTATGTTTATAAGTGGTGTATTTTTTTAAAGCATAAAACTCGATTTTGCATGTCCCTTTTCCGCTTGACTTAATGGGGGTTGGATAGTATAATACCCAAACTTTTCAGATAATTATAATATAATTTTAATATACGATGGAGGTTGAAATTGGTATTAGTTAAAGAAAAAAAGACAGAAATTATTGATAATTTCAAGATGCACGCGAAAGATACAGGCTCGCCTGAAGTGCAGGTTGCAATACTTTCAGGAAAAATCGATGAGCTGGCAGAGCATTTGAAAACCCATAAAAAAGATTTTCATTCTCGCCGAGGTCTTTTGATGATGATCGGAAAGCGGCGCCGGCTTCTGGATTATCTCAAGAAGCATAAACTTGAAAAATATGAAGAAACTCTTCAAAAATTAAATTTACGTAAATAAAAACCATGTTGGGAGTGTTATGAAGGAAGAACGTATTGAGATTGCATTTGGGGATCAAAGCATTGTCTTTGAAACAGGTAAGTTAGCGAAGCAGGCCAATGCGGCTGTGACCGTAACTTGCGGGGGAACAACCGTTTTGGTGACGGTTTGTATGTCTAAAACGCCGCGTGAGGGAATTGATTTCTTTCCTCTGATGGTCGAATATCAAGAAAAAACATATTCCGCCGGGATGATTCCAGGCGGTTTTTTTAAGCGCGAAGGACGACCGACTCAAAAAGAAGTTTTGACATCGCGGGTGATTGACCGCCCTATTCGTCCGTTATTTCCAGAAGGATTTTTTAATGAAGTTCAGGTGGTGGCCACGGTCTTAAGCAGTGATGGTGATTATGATCCCGATATTTTGGCGATCAATGGAGCGTCGGCAGCGTTGGGAATCTCTGATATTCCTTTTCAGGGTCCGATTGCCGGAGCCCGGGTCGCGTTGGTTGAAGATCAGTTTGTTTTAAATCCGACTTATAAGCAGCGTGAGGCAGCCAAACTCGATTTTATTGTTGTGGCTAAGGGCGATGGTCTAGTCATGATTGAAGGCGAGGCTAAAGAAGTTCCGGAAGAGAAAATCATTGAAGCGTTGGCTTTTGTGAACGATCAGATGTCTCCGATTTTAGAAGCTCAAACAAAAATGAAAGCTTCTTTTGGAAAACCTAAAGCTGATATTGAGATTGTTTCGATCAATCAGGGGTTATTGGATGAGGTCAAAAGCCGTTCGGCTCAAAAACTGACCGCCATTTATAAAATTTCCGATAAAGGTGAACGGGATAAAGCCCGTGATGCATTGATCAAAGAATTGACCGGGGATTTAAGCGTTTATGATGCCTGTAAACGTACAGACGATGAAGACATCAAAGCATCGGCTATTCTTAAATTTTTAGATCAAATTGAGTATGATGAAGTTCGCCGTCTGATCTTTGAAGAAGGACGCCGTGCGGATGGTCGTTCATTAACAGAAGTCCGTGCGATTTCCTGCGAGACAGGTATCCTGTCCCGTACGCATGGATCAAGCCTGTTTACCCGCGGACAAACACAGAGTTTGGGTGTTATTACGTTAGGTACCAAGAGGGATGAACAGCTGGTTGAGGCCTTGGAGGGCACAACTTATGAGAATTTTATGCTGCATTATAATTTTCCTCCTTTCAGCGTTGGAGAGGTTAAGTTTTTGCGTGGTCCATCCCGCCGGGATATCGGGCATGGGGCATTGGCGGCGAAGGCTTTAAAGGCAGTTTTACCGACGAAGGAAGACTTTCCTTATACCATTCGTATTGTTTCTGAAATTTTAGAGTCAAACGGGTCTTCAAGCATGGCTTCGGTCTGCTCAGGTTCATTGGCTTTGATGGATGCCGGCGTTCCGGTGAAAGCTGCGGTAGCAGGTATTTCGATCGGGCTTGTGACCAAAGAGGGGAAGGAACCCGTTTTGTTAACGGATATCATGGGTCTGGAAGATCATTTTGGAGATATGGATTTTAAAGTAGCGGGCACATCTCAAGGGGTGAACGCGATCCAGATGGATCTGAAAATTCAGAATGTGGATTTGAAATTATTGGGGAAGGCTTTAGAACAGGCCAAACAGGCACGGCACCATATTCTATCTCAAATGGATAAAGTGCTCGCGCAGCCTCGCGTAGAAGTTTCGGAATATGCTCCGAAGATCTTACAATGCCAGATACCTGTCGATAAAATCGGCGCGGTGATCGGTCCGGGCGGCAAGGTCATTAAGAAGATGATTGAAGATTTTCAATGCGAGTCGATTGATATTGACGATGACGGTAAAGTCGTTGTTGCGGCCATTAATATGGAAAACGCTCGCGGAGCCCTGAAGTATTTGCAGGGTTTTGCTGAGGAGCCGGAAGTCGGGAAAATTTATGACGCGGAAGTGAAGAGGATCATGAACTTCGGCGCATTTTGTGAATTTTTACCCGGCCGTGAAGGCATGGTTCATATTTCTGAGCTGTCTGACGGTTATATCAAGGACTGCAATGAGGTCGTGAAAGTTGGGGACCGCATCAAGCTGAAGTTGATAGAAGTTGATAAACTTAAGCGCTGTAACTTGAGCAAAAAACAAGCTGAATAGTCTAGCGTTCGCGCTTCTTTAATGTTAATATAAAAATCAATAATAATACTAACATTTTAGAGAAGCGCGAACGCTTTTTCTTTTGGCTTCGTTTCTCTTTTAACCAAACCATCAAATTCTATATCCGTCGTGATCATGAAACAAGAGCATATCGATGAAATTAAGGGTGTTCTTATTTTTGCCGTAGGCTTGATTTTGCTGGCCAGCTTGATTTCGTTTGTGCCCGAAGACCTCTCCTGGTATACCTCTAATCCGAATGTTCCTGTCCAAAATCTGATCCGCATTGTTGGCGCTTATTTGGCCGGCAGTGTTTTTTTTGTTTTTGGATATAGCGCCTATTTTCTCGCGGGGTTTCTGCTGTTTTGGAGCTGGAATAAATTTGCCGGCCGGAAGCTGGAATTCACATTTTCAAAATTGATATCGGCCGTAATCCTTTTCTGCTCGGTCAGCACCTTGTTCGGAATGACCGGTTCTCAAATCGAGTCGTTTCGTTTTATGCGCGGAGGGCTGGTGGGATTCTTGGCCGCGGATTTTTTAGTCAAATATCTGGGCTGGACCGGGTCGTATATTGTGCTCTTCACGTTGGGGGCGCTAACGCTGATCACGACCGGAGAATTTTTGCTTTCGCCCTTTCTTGTCAAATTATTTGAAGTGTTTCAGTCGGGGGTTGTTTCACTTAAAAATCCATTCGCGAATTTGAAACAGACCCTGGTCCCGGCGAAAACAGCGGCAGCTAAAAAACAATCACCGAAGCCTCGAGCCCGCCGTGCTGATCCCGAAGATAAAGATGAATATGAATATGAAGAGGTCGAGGAAGAGGAGAATGGTGGCGAGCAGCAGGCCGAGGATGAATATGAATACGAAGAGGAGGAGAGGCCGGCGGCACCTGCGAAACCGACGATTCGTATTTCCAATCCCGTTTCAGAACGGGCAAAAGACATGAAACCAAAAATTGTCGGTGAGTATCATTTGCCGAGTTTGGACCTTTTGGAGGATCCGCCGGTCATCTCTGAGAGCGCCCTGCAGTCTGATTTGGAAAATGGAGCTCAAATCCTGGAAACGACATTGAGGGATTTTAATGTGAAGGTCAGGGTCGCTGATATTGAGCGGGGACCGGTTATTACGCGTTATGAGCTTGAGCCGGCGCCGGGGGTGAAGGTTCAGCAGATCACAACCCTGGCCGATGATATTGCCTTGGTTATGCGTGCGGCGGCGGTACGTATTGTGGCGCCGATTCCGGGCAAGAACCGCGTTGGGATCGAGGTCCCGAACAGCTCAAAGGCGGCGGTTTATCTGAAAGATGTTTTAGCGACACCGCAGTTCCAGAACGCGAAATCAAAATTGACACTGGCCTTGGGAAAAGATATTTCCGGAAAAGCGCTCATCGCGGATTTATCGGAGATGCCGCATCTCTTGATCGCGGGGACAACCGGTTCCGGGAAGACGGTCTGTGTGAACACGATTATTATGTCCATGCTTTACAATTCATCACCGGAAGATTTGAAGTTTCTGATGGTGGACCCAAAGATGGTGGAGCTGGCCTGTTACAATGACATTCCGCACATGCTAGCTCCGGCGGTGACGGACCCTAAAAAGGTTTCCGCGGCCTTGAATTGGATTGTTTCCGAGATGGAACACCGGTATAAACGTTTGTCCAAAGAAGGGGCTCGTAATATTAAGGGGTATCGTGAAAAGGGCCTTTCGATGCCCTATATTGTTGTCATCATTGATGAGTTGGCAGACCTGATGCAGGTTTCTGCGAAAACGATTGAAAGTTCCATCACCCGCCTGGCTCAGTTGTCGCGTGCGGTGGGTATCCATTTGATCCTAGCAACACAACGTCCGTCGGTGGATGTTATTACCGGCGTCATTAAGGCGAATTTTCCGGCCCGGGTGTCTTTCAAGGTCGCATCCAAGGTGGACTCCCGCACCGTTCTGGATATGAACGGCGCTGAGACCCTGTTGGGCAAAGGCGATCTTCTGTTCATTCAGCCTGGCGACGCCAAGCCGACGCGCGGGCAATGCAGTTTTGTTTCGGATGCGGAGGTTTTTCGGGTCATTGATTTTATTAAGAAGCAGCAAACGCCCGAATATGATGATACCATCCTGACTCAGCAGACAACCGGTTCCGGCGGAGGATCAGAAAGCCAGGATGAATTGTATGATGAGGCGGTACGGGTGGTCATTGAAACGAATCAGGCGTCGGTCTCCATTCTGCAGCGAAGAATGAGATTGGGATATACGCGGGCGGCTCGTTTGATCGATATGATGGAACAGGGCGGAATTGTCGGCCCTTATTGTGGAAGCAAGGCGAGGGAGCTGTTGGTAGATCGGGAAGAATGGCTTCTGAAGAACATAAATTCTCAGGAAGACGACGCTTAAAGTAGAGCAGACTTTAAGAAGGGAGAGAGGAATGGCATATTCGAGCGGATCTCAAAAGAAGTCAATCGGGGGGATTCTGAAAGAAACGCGAGAAGCCAAAGGCATTTCACTATATACGGTCCATGAAATTACGAAAATCCCGATGGATGTTCTGAAGGCGGTGGAAGAAGGATATACGGTTCATACCCTCGCGCCGTTTTATTTAAAGGCGTTTATTAAGATGTACGCTCAGTATCTTGAGGTTGAGTTCATCGACGAGCCCACAGAGTTAGATCAGCACGAAAAAGAGCCGGTCAGAATCATCCAAAAGCTGGAGATCCAATCTGATCCTTTTTTGAGTAAAGACCGTCAGCGTAAGATCGTCATGGTCGCGGGTGTGCTCTTTCTGCTTTTTTTGCTTTTTCGGGTGGGGGGATGTCTTTCAGCAAAGCTTAAAGCACCCGCGCCTGATTCCAAAGTCCCGCTTTTAGCCGGAGAGGAAACGGGAGAGATTGTTCCGATTCCGAAACCAAAGGCGAAGAAAAACTCAGCAGCTCCGGCGGCACAGAATGTCAGTCTGCCGGACACAAAGACGGCTTCTTCAGAAGTCGCGGCGCCTGCGCCGGTGCCTGTTCAGAAAACAAAGGACCCGGAAGTTCCTCAAGCGGCTGACTCCAAGCCGCAGGAGGACAAAGTCCGTTTAACCATCCGCGCGCGCAAACGAGGCTGGCTTCAGGTGAAAATTGATGGGGCGCTTGTTTTGCAGTCGACCATCCGCGAAGGGGCTGTTGAAAGCTGGTCTGCGGATAAGCAGATCGAGATCTCAGGCCGAATCATCCATGAGCTGGAGTTTGAACTGAACGGAAAAGTGCTGGGCTCTTTAGGCCGCGCTGACCGGACTGCCCGTCGGGTTATTATCACTAAAGACGGATGGTCGGTTAAGGAGTAAATATTTTTATTTAAAAAGAAGGGTGCCGCATCTTTCGTGTTCGTATGTTCGCATGGTGTCGTAAGGGGTGCGATATGCGGGATACAAGGTGCGGTTTTTCATTATGGTAAATAAAATTTCGATCATCACGTTGGGATGTGTCCGCAATACAGTTGACTCGCAGATATTGCTGGGTGAGGCCAAAGGCCGGGGGCATCAGATCGTAGGATTGGAAGATGCCGACACCATCATTATTAACACCTGCGGGTTTATTGAAGACGCTAAACGGGAGTCCATTGATACTATCCTGGAGGTGATCAAGCTGAAAGCCCAAGGAAAGATCAAGAAAATCATTGTTGCCGGTTGTCTTTCAGAACGTTATGCCAAAGAGCTTAAAGAGGAGTTTCCCGAGGTGGATGAGTTCCGGGGCGTTCAGCCGCTGGTGAAGGACAAGGTCCCGGAACAGGTGAGCTTAACTCCCGGGTACTTGGCGTACCTCAAAATTTGTGAAAGCTGTTTTAATCATTGCGCCTTCTGCGTTATTCCTCAGATCAAGGGAACGTTTGTTTCCCGTCAAATCAGCTCGGTTCTCAAGGAAGCAGCGCAGCTGGATGCTCAGGGCGTGCGGGAGTTGAACATTGTCGGTCAGGATATCACCGCCTATGGCATGGAGCTTAAGCGTGAAAAAATGCTCGCGGAGCTTGTGCGGGGTCTCTGCAACCAGGCAAAGAATATTCATTGGATTCGGTTGCTCTACATGTACCCGGCGCACATCACGGATGATTTGCTGCGCGTGATAGCCGATGAAAAGAGGGTGTGCCAATATATCGATGTGCCGTTGCAGCACATCAGTGACCGTATTTTAAAAGCCATGAAACGGAATATCACAACGCGGCAGACGTATGCTCTGATCGAAAAGATCCGTAAAATGATACCGGGCGTGCGTATCCGGACCGCCTTTATTACCGGCTTGCCGGGCGAGACGGAGGAGGAGTTCGCTCAGCTGTGTGATTTTGTGCGGGAGCTGCGTTTTGATAAAGTCGGCGTCTTTGAGTATTCCGCTGAAGAAGGAACATCCGCTTTTGATATGCCCGGTCAAGTTCCGCAAAAGGTGCGGAAAGCCCGGCGGGACAAACTGATGAAGATCCAGCAAAAAATTTCCAGCCAGCTTCAGCAGGCGATGATCGGGAAGGTTTGTGATGTTTTGATTGAGCATCAGCAGGAAAAGGGCCTGTATACAGGACGGACAGAATATGACGCGTCGGATGTGGACGGGCTTGTTTACGTCCGTTCGGCAAGGAAATTGCCCATTGGAGCATTTGTCCGGGTTAAGATCACGGATGGGTATGAATACGATTTGATCGGCGAGGTGGCAACATGAAGCAGCTTCCGAATATCCTAACGGTTTTGCGATTTGTTTTAACAGGATTTTTTATATGGTTTTTTCTGCAGGGAGAGTTTTCCGGTATTCTTTGGGCAACGGTCTGTTTTGGTTTAGCGGCGGTCACGGATTGGCTTGACGGATACTTCGCTCGGAAATATGATGTGATCAGTTCGTTCGGAAAAATGATGGACCCGATCGCAGACAAGTTTTTGATGCTTTCGGCGTTCGCGTTATTTGCCGGGCAGCGGCTTTTGCCGTGTTGGGCGTTCTGGGTGATCGCCTTTCGTGAGATCGGGCTGACGGTATTCCGTTTCTGGGCCATGGCGCGCGGCCAGATTCTGGCGGCAGAGCGGATGGGAAAACTCAAAACGGTTTTTCAGATGATCATTGCGCTTCTCTTATTAGCTTGGATGATCCTGGTTTCCGGCAGGTTTTTACTCGCAGAAGACTTAAAGTGTGTGTTTGGGTATGGTTTGCCTGTGTTGGAGTATATGATGGTTGCGGTAACGGTTATTTCAGGGGTTCTGGTTCTTTGGAATAACAGAACAATGCTTAAATTCAAGTAAGGAGCTTATATGTCAGAACGCTGGATTAAATTATGGTCGACATTTTTTTATATCGGATATTCGCCGTTCGCGCCGGGAAGTATGGCGAGTCTGGCCGGCGCTATTTTGGCGGTCCTCATGCATCAGACGATTGTTTTGTATATCCTGGTTTTTGCGGCCGTGACGGCGATCGGGTTTAAGGTGAGCGGGCCGATGGAGAAGATTGTCGGAAAAGAAGACCCGGGCTGCGTGGTCATTGATGAAGTGTCGGGGATTTTGATCGCGTTTTTTCTTTTGCCCATGACTCCGGCGGTGATTTGGACGGCCTATTTTCTGTTTCGAGCATTTGACATGTTTAAGATTTATCCGGTCTGCAAATTTGAGGAGATCAGGGGAGGCAAAGGAATTATGATGGATGATATCGTTGCGGGAATTTATACGGGTGTTATAATGCATATTGCTGTACGGATTGTCGGAATCGTATAGGGTAAAACATATCAGGACGCAACACAAAAAGGAGGGAGACAAATGTTTCGCACAAGCAATCCCACGTTAAGTTCTAGATCGTTTGAGCAGTCCAGCGCTGGTACCGCAGACGTGATGACCATTCAGGGGACAGTGAATAAGTGTTTTTTTCTTTTGTTGTTGGTTGTTCTTTCAGCGTCGTGGGTTTGGGGTCAGGCCATGGCAACCGCTCCGGCGATTGTCGGGTATCTGCAAGACACCTCTGCAGCGCAAGTGAATGCTGCTGCTGGCGGGTATGTGATCTTCGGCGCAATCGCAGGGTTCATTGTCGCGCTCATCACGATTTTCAAGCGCGAATGGTCTCCGGTCACCGCTCCGATCTACGCGTTGTTGGAAGGGTTGGTTTTAGGCGGGATTTCGGCCATGTATCAGGTCATGTATGAGGGAATTGTGGTTCAGGCGGTTGCGTTAACAATGGCGGTTCTGGTGGTGATGTTGCTACTTTATAAAAGCGGCATTATCCCGATCAATCAGAAATTTATTATGGGATTGAGCATGGCAACCGGGGCGATCTGTCTGGTGTATGTGTGCAGCTGGATTTTCGGATTTTTCGGCCGTTCACTTCCCTTTATATATGCCAGCACACCCATGGGGATCGGGTTTAGCGTGATTGTTGTGGGTATTGCCTCATTCAATCTGTTGGCGGATTTCTATATGATCGAACAGGGTGTGAGCATGGGGGCTCAAAAGCATATGGAATGGTATGGCGCTTTCGGGTTGATGGTGACTTTGGTCTGGCTTTATTTAGAGATTTTGCGTTTATTGGCAAAATTGCGCAGACGATAAAAGGTTTTTGGGGAGAGGTGGTCGGCTCCCCAAAAATTTTAAACAAATACTTGACAAGTTAATAATTGCAATGTAAACTTATAACTAAGGAGATAAGACAATGAGCTTGCTTGAGAATTTTGGAGTTGAAACAGGGCAGGGGAAACACCACGAAGAGATCATTTATTCGGTGGCCCTTCTCTATAATCACTGGAACAATCGGATGTCATCGTATTTGAAACACTTTAATTTAACGCCGGCGCAATTAAATGTGTTGTTAGTAATACAGCATCAGGGAGAAGGGGTCGGTATCAGTCAGGTCGAAATCGGGAAAAAGCTGATTGCCACAGCGTCGAACTTAACGCGACTCCTTGATAAGCTTGAGCAGGAAGGATTGGCGGTCCGCAGGGCAGAGGCGGATGACCGCAGAGTCAATAAAGTGCATATTACAGAGAAGGGAACGCAGTTGCTGGATGAGATCTGGCCGCGATATAACCAGGAATTGATGTATTGTCTGCAAGGGTTGTCAGCCGAAGATCAAAGAACAGTGGCGGATATCTTAGTGAAGTGGTTGGACGTTGTTATAAGGTAATTTTTTTCATTATATACTTAACAAGTTAACAGTTGATAGTTCAATTAAAGGAGGGGGCGGATGAAAAACAATACAAATCTGATGGTCCTAGGAGTTTTGATTTTGGCAGTATCTGTTTCAGGCTGTTATACCACCGGTCTCTCAGCACAAGAACGGGGGCTTTATAATTATTCCAACCTGGTCTATGGGCTTTATAGTGATAAATCGCAGACCCGGCAGTCGGCTGCGCGGATCTTTAATCCGCAAGAACCGATTAAGCTGGGAGTTGCGCAGGTCGGGGAAAATGTTCCCAGCCCGGCAATGATGGAGTCATTGAAAAAGCAGACGCAGATGTTTACCCAAGTCACGGGATTGCCGTTGGGAGGAATCCAGAGTGAAGGGACGTCCTATTATCAGCAGAACGACAGCGAAAAGGATGTTTCAGACCGGGTCATGACATTATGCGCGATCGCTGAGGATATGGGATTGGATTACGTGTTCCTGTACGGCGGATCAGCAGAAGTTGCCAGCCAGGCCACCGCTTGGTCTTTGCTGGATCTCACGATCGTAGGGGCGTATGTTGTCCCGAGCCGGAAAGTGCAGCTCGATATCAATTCTGTCGGGGTCCTCATTGATGTGAAAGACCGCCGGCCGATTGTTTTGGTCAGTGCCAATCATCAGGCGCGCAGTCGTGTTGCCGCGATTTATTCGCCGGACTATTATGGAACCGGTCAGGAAGTTTCTTTCGTAGAGCAAAGAAACATTGCGGTCGCGCAGCTGGCGGATGAATTTGTAGAAAAGATGAAAATCTATTTTTAAAGCGTATAAGTAACTTTATAATATACATATTAATATTACAGGAGAGAAGATGTCTTCGCACAGTTGCAAAAGCCGTTCCTTTAAAGCTTTTCTTACAACTCAATTCTTGGGCGCCTTTAATGATAATGCCTTCAAGATCGTTATTTCATTATTCGCGCTACGCATTTTTATAGATCCCCAGACGCATGCCCGGTATATGAGCATTATTTCGGCGCTGTTTATCGTTCCGTTTTTGGTTTGCTCTCCTTACGCGGGGCAACTTGCCGACCGGTTTTCAAAACGCAACATCATTGTTTGGGTCAAGGTCGCTGAAATTTTTGTCATGCTGCTTGGTTTTTTGGCCCTTTTATCTGGACAGTTGTTCTGGATGATCGTGGTTCTTTTTTTGATGACCGTTCAGAGCGCGTTTTTCGGCCCGGCCAAATACGGGATCTTACCGGAAATGCTGGATGAAAAAGAACTGTCGCAGGGCAATGGTTATGTCGGCATGTGGACCTTTATCGCGATCATTTTAGGAACAGCCGGCGGCGGGGTCCTGATGCAGTTGGTTCACGGCGATATCACGCGGATCGCCGGCGCGTTTATCTGCATCGCGGTCCTGGGAACCGTGTCGAGCCTGTTTATTGAAAAGACAAATGTCGTTGCTTCACAACGGCCGTTTCAAGCGAATTTTGTTGCTGATTTTTGGGAGTATTTCAAGCGCATCAAATCCAAGAACGCGATGTTTTTGACCTTGCTGGCCGTCAATTATTTTTGGTTCCTGGGGGCGGTCTTTCAGACCAACGTGCTTCTTTACGGAAAAAATATTCTGGCTTTATCGGATTTACAGACAAGTTTATTTTTGGTGGCGGTATCTTTCGGTATCGGCATCGGAAGCCTTTTGGCCGGAAGGTTATCTGAAGGAAAGATCGAATTTGGCCTCGTGCCGGTCGGGGCGATCGGGTTGACGGTCTTTTCACTCTTTTTGGGAGCTCCGGCGCTGGGGTTTTCGGACGCGTTATTGCGGATCTTTGTGCTCGGGCTCTCGGCCGGGTTCTATACGGTTCCACTCAATTCATTCTTTCAGCAGAACAGCCCGCAAGAGGAACGCGGGAAATATCTGGCGGTCTTGAATGCTTCTAACGCCTTCGCGGTTTTGATGGGGGCCGGCGTTATGTGGCTGCTGGGGGATGCGATGAGCTTCAATGCCCGGCAGGTCTTTTTTATCATGGGTGTTGTTTCGCTGTTCGGGACAATGTATATTTTACGGACCTTGCCGGATGCGTTTTTAAGATTTTTCAATTGGGTTTTTTCTCATACTCTCTACCGCATCCGCAGCGTGGGAGTCGAGAATTTGCCGGAAACCGGAGGGGCGTTGCTTGTTTGCAATCATGTCTCGTTTGTGGATTGGGCCTTGATCATGGCCGCCACCAAACGGCATGTGCGGTTTTTGATGCACCGTCGGTTTTATGAGCATCCGGTCTTCGGGCCGTTGTGCCGGGTGATGCAGGCGATCCCCGTTGCCATGGAGGATTCGCCGAAAAAGATCGCCGCGTCTTTGCAGGAAGCCCGCCGGGCGGTGGAAGATGGTCATGTGGTTTGCATTTTTGCCGAAGGAGGGCTCACGCGGACTGGAAATATGCTGCCCTTTAGCCGGGGGTTTGAATTTATTATGAAAGGGGTGACTGCCCCGATCATTCCGGTGAATATTGATTCGATCTGGGGAAGCATCTTCAGTTTTGATGAGGGGAAATATTTTTGGAAATGGCCGAAAGATTTTTTGCATCCGGTCACGGTTTGCTTTGGAAAGCCCATGCCGGCAACAGCGGCTTCGCATGAAGTGCGATTGGCCGTGGAAGAGCTTTCCGCCGAGGCTTTTGAGCATCGCGGCAAAGAGCAGAAACCGTTGCATTTGGCCTTTATTCATGAAGCCAAGAAACGCCCGCTGAAATTCTGTATGGCGGACTCCACTGGTTTAAAATTGAATTACGTCCAAGCGTTAGCCATGGCGCTGCTGTTGTCTCAAAAATTATTTTCTGCGAAAGGCGCTGATCAAAAGGAAATGGCCGGGATCCTTTTACCGTCAAGCTGCATGGCATCCCTGGCCAACGGGGCCTGTTTTATGGCCGGCAATATTCCAGTCAATTTGAATTTTACCGCTTCGCAGGAAAGCCTGGCTTCGGCGATCCGCCAATGCGAGATGAAGCGCATCATCACATCGCGGAAATTTTTGGAGAAGCTGAATATTCCGGAAGATGAGCGCATGATCTTTTTGGAGGATTTAAGCGCACAGATCGAACAGGGTGAAAAGGTGCGCTGGTTCTTAAGGGCCTTATTGCTTCCCGGATGGATGATCGAGAAGTTCTACGTTAAAGGCAATCGCACGAGTGTTCACGATCTGGCCACGGTGATCTTTTCAAGCGGAAGCACCGGCGAACCCAAGGGCGTGATGCTTACGCATTCCAATATTTTTTCCAATATCGAAGGGTTTTATCAAGTTGCTCAGATCCAGCGTAATGATGTGGTCATGGGAATTCTGCCGTTTTTTCATTCTTTCGGGTTTACCGCGTGTTTGTGCTTTCCGGTTGGGGTGGGTTTATCAGTTGTCTATCATCATAATCCATTGGATGCAGCAACCGTCGGAAAGATGGTGGAGCGTTATAAAGCAACCATTCTGATCGGAACACCGACGTTTTTTTCAGCTTACATGCGCAAATGCAAACCAGAACAGTTTAAGAGTCTGCGTTATGCGGCGGCCGGTGCTGAAAAATTGAAAGAGACCATGGTTCGCGAATTTATTGACAAGTTCGGGATCACGCTCTTTGAAGGTTACGGGGCCACGGAGTTGTCGCCGATTGTTTCGATGGGGATTCCGGATTATATCAGCGAACAGGGGCGCATTCATCAGAAGGGGTATGAGTTTGGTAAAGTCGGACATCCGATCCCCGGGGTCGCGGCCAAAGTGGTTGATCTGGAGACGGGGCAACTATTGGGTTATGATGAAGAAGGGCTTTTATTGATTAAAGGTGCCAATGTGATGAAGGGGTATTTGAAGAATCCGGAAAAGACAGCAGAGGTTCTCAAAGACGGCTGGTATGTGACGGGAGATATTGCGTCAATCGATAAGGAGGGGTTTATCAAGATTACCGACCGTTTAAGCCGTTTCAGCAAGATCGGCGGAGAAATGGTTCCGCATGTTAAGATCGAGGAAGAAATTTTGTCCGCGCTTGAAACGTCAGAACCGAGGTGCTCGGTCACATCCGTTCCGGATGAAAAAAAGGGTGAGCGTTTGGCCGTGTTGTATGTCGGCGACATTGATGTGGAAGGGTTGTGCGCAAAGTTAGCAGAGCGTGGATTGCCGAATCTTTGGATCCCGAAGAAAGAGAACTTTTTTAAAGTTGACGGGATTCCGCTCTTAGGTTCCGGCAAGACGGATTTAAAGCAAGTCAAACAGCTTGCTCAGAAATTCTGCGGCGGGGAATAAAAAATTATGTTATTCATTGTAAAATGAGTCTGATCCAATGGAGGAAGGTCGATATGAAATTAGCAAAATTTGTGAAATGGCTGAACCAGGAGCTGCCTAAGTTTGTCGGCATGGGCTTTGTAAGCGACGGCAACGCAGAGAAAATCCGCGCCTACTATCGGCAGGAGCTGGCGGCAAAGGGCGGTATCAATATTGTCTTGGGGATCTTTGCGGTCATTGGAGCGATCTGTATCGGGCTAGGCATTATTTTGTTTTTTGCCTTTGGATGGGATGATTTTTCGCGGTTCACAAAAACCTGTTTGGCCTTTGCGCCGTTGGTGATCTCGCTGGCACTCGTCTCTTGGGCAGTTGTAAAAGAGAAAAGCAGCTTTGCGATCCGGGAGGGTTCGTCGATTTTTAATATCCTGTCGGTTGGCGCCGCGATCGCTCTGATCAGCCAAATCTATCACATTCCCGGGACATTTGACCGGTTTTTATTGGTCTGGATGTTGTTGTCGATGCCGTTGGTTTATATAATGTCTTCGACACTTGCGGCGGTCGCTTATTTGATCGGGATCTCCTGTTGGGCGGGCTATGCTCAGAATCTGGGAGGTAACGCTATATTGTTCTGGCCGCTGTTCGCGGCGGTGGTCCCGTATTTTTGGAAACATTTATCAGCGGACCGGTTTTCGATGAGCAGTTTATGGCTTTCGTTTGCCACCTGCGTGGCGCTCTCGGTGGGAATGGGCGTGTCTTTGGAAAAGGTGGTTCCCGGGCTTTGGGTGATCGTTTACAGCGCGTTTTTTGCGACATTATATTTGGCCGGAAAATTATGGTTTGATGACGGCGACGGATTTTGGCAAAGGTCTTTCCGCAACTATGGAATGGCCGGGCTGGTTGTGCTGTCCTATCTGTTTACCTTCAATTGGGTTTGGCAAGACGTCGGCTGGCGGTATTACCGCGCCGGGTGGGGTTTTCAGACAGCCGCAGGGTATATGGATTATGTGATTGTTGCCGGGATGTTTGTGGCCGCCATTGTATTTTTGGTGCATGCCGCGAAACAAAAAAGGATTTTTGAAACAGCTTTTGGAGTTATCCCCATTATCACCGTGCTCTGTTATTCAATCGCCAGCGGGTCGGGAAGCGATGATATATCGGCGGGTATTTTCAGTTCCTATTTATTTTTTCTGGGGGGCCTGTGCATTTATTTTGGGGTTCGCGAAATCCGGTTGGACCTGACAAATTGCGGCATTTTAATT
Source organism: Candidatus Omnitrophota bacterium (assembly GCA_038222225.1). Taxonomy (GTDB): domain Bacteria; phylum Omnitrophota; class Gorgyraeia; order Zapsychrales; family JANLHA01; genus JAKLFA01. The sequence continues at coordinate 22,750 of JBBRHV010000008.1, read as the reverse complement.
TCCGGGCTGGTTCTTTTAACACGCTTTTTAGATTCGTCATTGGGAATTCTGGAACGGGGTATCGTTTTTATGATTATCGGAACAGCCTTTGTGTTTACGAATATGTTTTTATCTAAGAAAGTTAAGCAGGAGGCCGTCCAATGATCAAGAAAATATCATTAGTTCTCCTTATAGTGGCCCAACTAGCGGTACCTGCTTCATTCATGAAGACCAATGAACGGATTTTAAATAAGGGAGTCGTGTATAAGTTTAAGACGGCACCGGTTGACCCTTATGATATTTTCCGTGGAAGATATGTGGCGCTCAGAAACGAACAAAACACAGCTCCATTATCCAGCGAAGATGACAAAAAGATTGCGCAGAACAAACATATCGGTTATGCCCTTATTAATGTTGATAAGGATGGGTATGCTTACGTTGAACGATTGGTTGCTGATAAGCCAATGGCAGGGAATTATTTTAAAACCAGAATTATGAATTATATGCCATTTGAAGGGGAGAGTTCAGCTAATTTCACCTTCCCAGTTGACCGGTATTATATGAATGAGAAAAAGGCGCCGCAGGCAGAAGCTTTGTACCTTAAACATTCGACCCGGGAGAAGAGGGATGCCTATATGGTCGTGCGTATCTTGAACGGTGAAATGGTTATCGAGTCTTTGATGCTAGGAGACCAGTCGATCGAAAGTTATTTATAAAGCAAACATTATTGGAGTTTCACATGGGTGTCGTTAAAGAAAGTAGAATAGTCCAGACAGAAGATAAATTAAAGATCGAATTTGATCATTATAAGGCCGGCCAGAAGAAACTGATCGTGATCGCCCATGGGTTTTATAACAGTAAATCCTCGCCACTTCTTCAGGAGTTGGGTCAAAAGCTTCTTGATCAATATGATATCGCGATTATGGACTTCCGCGGGCACGGCAAAAGCGGCGGCCTGTTTCATTGGGCTTCCAAAGAGCCGATGGACCTGGAAGCTGTCTTGCGCTATCTCCGGCCGGATTATGAAAAAATCGCGGTCATCGGATTCTCGTTCGGGGCTGGGATCGGCATGATCGTGGCCGGAACAACGGATCTGATGGACAATCTGATCTTTGTGAGCGGACCTTCGGAATTTCACAAAATTGATTTCCGTTGGTGGGAGCTAGATGTTGAGAACGATATCATTTTCAATCTTGGCCCCGGGGGCAAAGGAAAAGGCGCCCGGCCGGGCCCGTTCTGGCAGCCCAAGGTTCAGCCGTTGGATATTGTGGGGAGTTTAGCGGTGCCGGTCTGTTATATCCACGGCGATGAGGATTGGACGATCAAACCGTGGCATGCTCAAACGCTCTATGAAAAGACGCCTACGCAGAAACATTTGAAGATCCTCCAGGGCGGGCCGCACGCAGAATATTTGATGCGCAAACATAAAAATGAATTTTTGGGAGAAATCCGGAGCTGGCTTGATCAAACATTTTAGAGGAGGGCGATGATGAAGTGGTTATGGATCACATTGGCGCAGATCTTGTTTGCGCTCTTTATGTACATGATGGGGGCGGTTTTTTTTGGGGCAGCCATGGTGCCGGGACTCTTTCTTTTGTTTCATATCTGGGAATCGACCGCCGCAGCGCCATTATGGTTGCGGTTGTTTTTAGTGGGCACAGTTTTGGCTTTAGGATATTTCCTGTTCGGTTTGACCCTGGTCTTGCTTGTCGGCTTATTTCGTTTTATATTCCGCTTGAAACTGAAAGAAGGAACATACGCATTATTTTCCTTGGAGGCGATCAAGTGGGCCTTTTTGAGTTCCCTGTATAATATGATTCAATATACCTTTATTGATTTCATTCTGCTGACGCCGTTTTCTAATCTGTTGTTCCGTCTGTTAGGCGCAAAGCTGGGCAAAAATGTGCAGTTCAATTCCAAATATGTTTTTGATGCCAGCCTGCTTGAGATTGGGGATAACACGGTGGTCGGCGGGGGCGCGATCATTGATTGCCACATGGTGGAACATGGCCGGTTGAAATTAAAGAAGGTCAAGATCGGAAAAAATGTGACGCTCGGTTCACACTGTACCATTATGCCGGGCTGTGAGATCGGCGATAAAGCCATGATCGGGGCCAGCGCGGTCTTGTTGAAAGACACCAAAGTTGAACCGCGCGATGTGTGGTTCGGGATTCCTGCTGAGTCGATGCGGGAAAAAATGAGAGAACGCAAAGAAATACATCAAGAGGAGGAAGGGTCATGACATATATTCTTTGGTGGTTGGTGCCGGCGGTGATCGCGTTTATGTGGGCCGATTCTAAGGGGCTGCCAGGATGGCAATATTTTCTGCTGGGTGTGATCATCGGGCCGTTTTCGCTTTTGGCGGTTTGGATCGCAGAAGATAAACACAAAAATTTTATTGAGCCTAGTAATGCCGGCGCCGGGATCCGTTCGCTGGAGGACCTCAAAAAAGAATTGCAGTCGGTCCGGTATTCATCCGTTGTTTTGGAAGGGCGCATTCAAAGGCTGGAAGAGGCCATTCGCAATCTGGAAGCCGGCGGTCAGCAGGTTTCGCCGGCACCGGTTACAGCCGATTCATTTTTAGATGCTCTGCCGAAAATTACGCCTCACCTTGAACAGGCGCCGAGGCCGGAGAGCGTGAAGTTCGTTCAGCCGGCGGTTGTTCTTGCGCCGGTCTCCTCCGAAAGCGATGTGGATTTTATACGGTTTTGGTTAAATAAGATCGGGATGGGGATCCTTTTGTTGGGGATCGGGTTTTTGATCACCTATTCGTTCCAGTATATGGGGGCGGTGGCCAAGGTCTTTTTCGGGTATGGGTTGAGCGGGCTGATGTTTGTGTTCGGAGCGCGGTTGGAAAAGAAAGAATCCTGGAAACAGCATGGCCGGGTCCTTTTGATCGGCGGGTGGGCCTTGGTGTATTTTATCACATTTGCGATCTATCATTTTCCGGCGGTGAAGCTGATCCAGAGCAGCACCGTTGAAATCGGGCTTTTGTGTTTGATCGCGGGGTTCATGATCCGTCATGCACTCCAGTATAAAGAAGAGTCCGTGATGGCCGGGGCCATATTTTTTGCGTATCTGACCACCACGATCATTCATGTGAACGAATTCACGTTTTTGAGTACGATCATTCTGGCTGGGCTTCTTTTGCTTTTTGTGTACTGGTTTAACTGGTACCGGCTGCTGATCCTCGGGGGAGTGGTGACATTCGGAGCGCATTATGTCTGGGTCGCTCCGCATCTGGCGTCGGGCCGCGAAGGTGATATGCTGAATCTGGCATTTTTAACAGGATATTGGATCGTATTCATGCTGGGCTCGCACATGGTCGCCTTGCGCTCGAAGGATCCCGACACGGAGAAGGTGGCGCTTGGCATCAATGGCGCGGCTGCAGCCGTATATCTGATGATGGGATTTCCGGTCTTTATGGATCTTTTTGAAGCCTATCAGTTCCAAGGGATCTTGGGATTGGGGATCGCTTATGCCATGATGGCCTTTGTGATGAGGAGCTTGAAGTCTCAAAAAATAGCGTTAAGCGATCTGGTCATCGGGATCTCGGCGATCACGCTGGCGATCCCCTTGCGCTTCTCGGCGCAAGACACGCTTTTGATCTGGTTTGCCGAGGCGCCGTTATTATTGTTTTCCGGCCGGGTCAGTCAGGAAAAGGTCTATCGTCTTTTGGGTGACGCGGTGGCAGTGGTTTCGTTAGTATGGCTGCTGATCCGAACGCTGAATGAAAATTGGATCTGGAACGTGGGCTCGTGCCAATGGTCGGCGATGACGACATTATATTTATTTGCCGCTATTTCCATGTTCGCATGTTTTTGTATCAATCGTTTTCTAAGACAGCCGGAAGATGATCCGTATGGCGTGGTCGATATGATCAATCATGGGTTCTCGCTGGCAGCGGTCATTTTGTTTGGATTTATGATGGCGACGTTCCTTAAGGGACTGGACCTTTCATTGGCGCTGGTTCTTTTTTCCGCCGGTTGGTGGCTGTTATCTTTTGTTTTTAAATTGAAGCGATTCCGTTTTCAGGGGTATCTGGCTATGGCGGTTCCGGCGGCGGATCTGCTTTTTTATCATCAGCTTTTCGTGCCGGTTTCGGCCCGGGAAGGCATTTTGACGGTGAGTTTTATGATGGTGGCTTTCGTATTATATTCCATATTGAAATGGTCGGACGTGGATAAAGAGGATGGTGATTTTGAAAAGATCGTTCTGTTCTCGTTGGGGGCGGTCCTTATCGGCTTAAAAACCTATCAGGTTCTTCCGGATCAATGGGCAACATTAGGGTGGGGTATCTGCGGGATGGTGCTTGCCGTTTTAGGGATCTTCCTGAAAGATGCGTATTGCCGGATTGCGGGGATCTGTTTTTTTGGACTGGTGATCTTGCGGCTGATCGTCGTTGATATGGCTCAGCTGAATATTATTTTTAAGATCATCACCTTCATTGCTCTGGGATGTGTTTTTTTGGGTGTTTCATTTTTGTATAACCGGTTATCGATCGGAAAAGATGATCAACAGTGTAATCGGTAGGATATTTATAAAAAAAAGGAGGTCGTATGTTCCCGTTTTTGATTTTCTTAGCCATTCTTTCTCTGGTCAGCGTGGCTGTTGTTGATCGTGTGCGCTTGATTGATCCTCCGCCAGCAGAAAAAACGAGGCGAGATAAGGTTTTGGATTTTTTTACAGGCCTTTTATTGTTGATATGCAACGGGATGTGGTTCGGGGGATTTTTAACATTGTTGTTTTCTTATTTCTATGATTACGCCGGACCTGGATCCATCGTACTGAGCAGTTGTTCTGTTGTATGGATTATTGTAGTCGGAGTTTATCTTTGGAAAATAAGAAAAAGTTATATTCTGGCCGGAATGATCACAGGGGTCGTTGCCCCGTTTGTGCTGTTTGGGTTTTGCTTCCTCATGTTCAGCCGTTTCTAGAATGGAGTAGAAAATTTCATGATGAAACCATCGCTTGCCTTATCCCAAAGTCGTTTTATGTTTAAAAAGCTGGATGTCTTAAATCAAACACATTCGGTTTGTCCTGTGTGCAAAAAACAGATCGCGGCCGAAGTCTTTGAAGATGACGGCCAGGTCTTTTTAAAAAGGTCCTGCGCCGAGCACGGAGAATTTTTTGATTTTCTGGAAGAGGACGCGCAGTATTATCGTGACCGGTATTCGTTTGATAAGCCGGGCACGGATTCTTCGCGGCAGATGGAGAACGCGCTCGGTTGCCCGTTTGATTGCGGGTTGTGCCCGCAGCATCGGCAGCATACCTGTATCGGCGTGATTGAAATTACCCAGCGCTGCAACACGCATTGCCCGATTTGTTATGCGCACTCCGACTGTGAAAAGAATGACCTGGACCTTCAGACTGTGGAACGCATGCTGAATTTTTACAATGATGCCGAAGGGGGACGCGCGGAAGTCGTCCAGATCAGCGGAGGAGAGCCGACCCTGCACCCGCAAATTTTTGACATTATCCGTCTGGCCCGGCAAAAGGCAAAATATGTGATGCTCAATACCAACGGCCGCCGGATCGCCGAGGACGAGGAGTTCGTGCGGGGCTTAGCGCAGTTTAAGGGGCACTTTGAGGTCTATCTGCAGTTTGACGGATTTTCCGACGCGATCTATTCCACACTGCGCAGCCCGGAATTTAAGGACATCAAACTGAAGGCCGTGGAGCAGCTTGCCAAATACCAGATCCCGATCACGCTGGTGCCGACCATTCAAAAAGGTGTCAATGACGGGGACCTGGGACGGATCATTGAATTCGGTATGCAAGCGCCTTACGTCCGCGGGGTCAATTTTCAGCCGGTGGCGCGTTTTGCGGAGTATAACCGCTATGACGGACAGAGCGCGATGACCTTGACCGGTATTTTGAAGCGCATTGAGAAGCAGACGCAGGGAGATGTCCGGTTGAGTGACTTTATCCCGCTTCCCTGTAATGTCGAACGGGTGAGCGTGATCTATTTTTACAAACAGGACGGAAAATTTGTTCCGGTGACGCGCAATGCCAGGATCCGGGATTACTTGCCGATGATCAAAAACACATTTGCCTTTAATCTGGAGGATATCCTAGCCGAAGCGCAAGCCGCTTTTTCAAACGGTCAGCTTTGCCAATGCATGGCGTTTCTGAAAGATTTTTTGCCGATCGTTCCCTCTGAGCTGATGTCCAAAAGCCGGGACGAGCGGATCCGCTACGTGGATGAGAATACTTTCCGGATGAGCGTGACCTCTTTTGTGGATCTCTATAATTGCGATCTGAACGCGCTCAAGAAAGAATGCGTGCACATGATCACGCCGGATTTGAAACGCATACCCTTTTCGTCTTATAATATGTTTTATCGGACAAGGAGCGCATAATATGAGCGGAGTCACGTTAGCGGAAGCTATTGCCCGCAGCATCATCGGTCTTTGCGTGATGGCTTTGTTTGTGGCGATCTTCATGAATTTTTTTGAATACGACAAGCGCAGTGATACCAGGAGCACTAAGAAGAGCGTTGTGGCCACCGGGACCATGACGCTTTTTTTTGTCGGTTTTTATCTGATGGTCCGTTTCCGCCTGCATGTTCTTCCGGTCCAGAATAGCCTGGTCCGTTTGATGATGATCATCAGCGGGGTCTTCATGGTGGTGTTCGGCTGTTACATCAATATCCGGGGCCGGTTGGTCCTGCGGAAGAACTGGTCGAACCAGATCAAGATCTATGAAGACCACGAATTGGTGAGCCATGATGTTTATGGGTGGGTCAGACACCCGTTGTATGCGTCGCTGATCCTTATGTTTTACGGGTCGGCATTGGTCTATTCCAATTGGGGGGGATTCCTGGCCAACACAATTATTTTTATTCCTTTGATGTATTATCGGGCCAGCCAGGAGGAGGCCCTGCTGGAAAAATTTTTTCCGAGTTATACAGAATATAAACATCGGGTGGGGATGTTTGTTCCCCGGGTTTTCAAGAAAAGGAGCGGACAATGACCGTAAGCGTTTCCAGACACGCGTTTAAATTTTGCCGGTGGAGCATCGCGCTCGTATTATGGGTCTCATTTTTTTTAAGGGTCAAATGGTTGCTGGCGCTTAACCTTCTGATCTTGTTGTCATCGGCGATCCTGAAAGTTCCAAAATCGCCGCTCATTGTTTTTTATGGAAAGACATTGGGCAAATGGTTTCCATCTTCGAGAATGGAAGAGCTGGATGAGAACGGAATCGCGTTTGCCCAGGGACTGGGGGCGTTTATTCATTTGATCCTGCTGCTGTTTGTGTATGTCATTGATGAGCGGATCGGCTGGCGGATCGTTTTTGTGATCGCGATCGTCAAGACGTTGGGCGCGCTAGGATATTGCACGGGACTGCAGATCTACAAACTGTTATTTCAACGAAAAAGAGTTTAAGAATGACCGCTGTTCCTTCAGAGCCTTGGGGCGTTTGCCCGGTTCTTTTTGATGGTTGGGGAATGCAGCTTCCGGCTTATCCGGTCTTTATGCTGCTGGCCATCCTGATCCCCTGTATATTAATCTGGAGAAATGTAAAGAAGATGAAGCCGGCGGATGACCGCATGTTCTTTGTGGTGATCGCCGCGTTGGTCGGCGGAGTGATCGGAGCGAAACTGCCGGTTTGGGTTGTTCATTGGCGCGAGATCGTCGGCGCCTTTCCTGACATCAGGCTGCTTTTGTCCGGGAGAACTATTGTCGGTGGGCTGATCGGCGGCACGCTGGCGGTCGAATGGATGAAGAAAAAAATCGGGGTCAAAACACGGACCGGGAATGTTTTGGCCGCCCCGATCGCTTTGGGGATCGCCATCGGCCGGCTGGGATGTTTTTTTCAGGGATGCTGTTTTGGAAAGCCGACAACATTTTCCTGGGGAGTGGATTTTGGCGATGGGATTCTCCGGCATCCGGTGCAGCTCTATGAAGCGGCATTTTGTTTGATCCTGTTTTTTGTTTTAAGCGCGTTTCAGAAGCGCGCCAAAAGACCGGGGATCCTGTTCGCGGTTTTTATTCTGCTTTATTTTTCATTTCGATTCTTTGAGGAATTCTGGCGGGCTGTTCATCCGCTTTATTTCGGGCTGACATCTTTTCAATGGGTTTCAATCGCCGTTGTGGCCTATGTGTTGTATGCGCGGTTCTTTTTAGAATTCCGGGCCAAGTCTCAGGGCAGGGACTGAATGACCTCATAGATCGAGCCCGTGGAGGAGAGGGTGCTTTTGTAGAAAACGAGGGAAATGATCTCGGTGTGGACCGGCGTGATGCCGGTTTTTTTTATGGCAGAGGCGGTTAAGCGTGATTCTTGGGGGGTTTTGCAGCGCGCCAGGGTCAGATGCGGGATGAATTCTTCACGCTCTTTCGGAATTCCCAGGTGCGCCAGTCCGTCATTGACCGCCTGATAAATTTTTAAAGTTTCTTCACTGCCGGTTGAAAGCCCGGCCCAGATGACCTTTGGATTTTTTGAATTGGGAAATCCATTCAGAGCCTCGATGGTTGTTTTGAACGGCTGAAAGCCCGGGCAGAACGAGGGCAACGCGGCTGCGATCTGCTCGACCTTTTTCGCAGGCCGGTCCCCTAAAAAACGTAAGGTTAAGTGAATGTTGTCCGGTTTGACCCAGCGGGCTTTGGCTTCGTGGTTTTGCAGAAACTTCTGCATGCCCGCAAGTTCAGCTTGGGCTTGCCGGGGGATGGTTAACGCCAAAAAACACCGAATATTCATTTTGTCTGTTTCTGTGTTTTGCCCTGCGGAATTCGTCAGAATTCCCAGGACTCAGTCCCTGAAATTGCGCTGCAATTTCTAGGGGCCCTGCGGAATTCGTCAGAATTCCCAGGATTGGTCTCTCACGCAAAAAAATTTTTTGCATGGGACAAATTTTGGCAAATCTGTGATTTGCTCAAGGCCTATACAAACCTTCGGTTTGTGTAGGATGTCATGTGTCCCGTGTTTTATTCAACGAACTCAAGCAAAAGTTTTAAGGCCTGGGTTGTCGCAGCGCGCCGGATCTGCAAACGCGTTCCGGGAAATTGGCATTTCAGGCACAGGGTTTCCAATTCGGTGGCAACGGCGATATAGACCAGACCGACCGGCTTGGCGCGCGTTCCGCCGGTTGGTCCGGCAATACCGGTGATGCTGACCGCTAAATCGGTGAAATAGCGGCTTCGGGTTCCCTGAGCCAGCGCGATCGCGACCTCTTCAGAGACAGCGCCTTTTTTTTCAATTAGATTTTTGGGGACGTTTGCCAGCTGAGTTTTTGCTTCATTGCTGTAGGTGACCAGGCCCAGCTTAAAGGCAGCGGAAGATCCGCTGACATCGGTCAAGCGGCTGGCCAAAAGTCCCCCGGTACAGGATTCTGCGGTGGCAAGCGTTTTGTGTTTCTGACACATGAGTCTTATGATTTTTTCTTCGATTTTCATAGTATAAGTATATATATGGAAGGTTTAAAATAAAAGAAATAATAATAAAACATTGCCGTAGAATGGCCTTGACTTTTGGGAGGGGATAAACTATATTAATTTCAATACTTTCGGGATGGTTTCGCAGAAGTTGCGGAGCCTGGGTGAAATTCCCAGCTGGTAGTGATCGTAAACCGAGGTTGGTTTACGGAAGCCTACGACCCCCATTTTAATGGGGTGGATCAAGTGAAATGTCTGATTGCAGAGATAAGTCTTGAGCCAATAGTACAGCCTAGAGGGGAGAAAGTAGCGAAAATGAAGATGGTTGCAAGTATTTTGAGCGCAGGTTCGAAATATTTTTTCGCGTTTATTTTATCCCGGGAGTGATCTCGGGATTTTTTTGTTTGCCTTCCAATTTATCAGGGCAAATAACCCCGGCGATTTGATCCGTTGGCGGATCAGCGAAGGGTTTTGAAAGGTTCAGCGGGTTTGGTCTGAGGAGCGTTATTAAACATTTTTAATCAACCGTTTACCAAGAGAGTAGAAACATGTTCAGTTCGATTGAAGAGATTTTGAAGGAATTAAAAGAGGGCCAGATGATCGTTGTGATGGATGATGAGGGCCGTGAGAATGAGGGTGATATTTTGGTTGCGGCTGAGCATGTGACTCCGGACTTGATCAATTTTATGGCGAAACATGCCCGCGGATTGATCTGCGTTCCGATGGAAGCTGACCGTTTAAGACAGTTGGGGCTTCATCCGATGAAGGATAATATTTTGTCGCATCATCAGCATCAGCGCAGCAGTACCGGCTGGGCGATTTCGGTGGACGCGATTAACGGGATTACCACCGGGATTTCGGCATTTGACCGCGCGCGTACGGTCGAGGTTTTGATTGACCCCAACACAAAGCCCAGTGATCTGGAAACTCCGGGACATTTGTTTCCTTTGGAATCCCGTCGCGGAGGAGTTTTGGTTCGCGCCGGCCATACCGAGGCGGCAGTGGATCTGACCCGTTTGGCAGGATTGTATCCGGCCGGCGTAATCTGCGAGATCATGAACGAGGACGGAACCATGGCGCGCACGGATGATGTTTTGAAATTTGCCAAAAAGCACAAACTGAAGATTTGCTCGATCGCCAGTTTGATCGAGCACCGCCGGACCTATGAGCAGATGATCGAGCGGGTCTCTGAAGCGATGATTCCGACGGAATATGGCGATTTTTTGATGATCGGCTACCGTTCGGGTGTCGAAGATCAAACGCATTTGGCCTTGGTCATGGGAGACATGACAGATGAAAAGCCGCACCTGGTCCGGGTTCAGTCGGAATGTTTGACCGGGGATGTGTTCGGTTCTTTGCGGTGTGATTGCCGCGCGCAGCTGGCCGCTTCGATGAAGGCGATCGCCGCGGAAGGGTCCGGGATCATTCTTTATATGCGCCAGGAAGGCCGAGGAATTGGGCTTTTAAATAAACTCAAAGCCTACAGTCTTCAGGATCAAGGGATGGACACGGTTGAAGCCAATGCGGCTTTGGGATTTCCGGATGATTTGAGGGATTACGGGATCGGCGCCCAGATCTTAGCGGATTTGGGAATCCATAAGCTCCGTCTGCTAACCAATAATCCGCGCAAGATTGTCGGGCTGGAAGGGTATGGGTTGACGGTGGTGGAAAGAGTTTCGCTCGAGACTGTGGCGACCGAACATAATGAGCGCTATCTGAACACGAAGCGTGATAAGTTGGGCCATTTTTTGCCATAAGGGAAGGAGCTGCGATGACGGTTTCCAAATCAACGAATAAAAAAACGGGCGGCTCGTATGCGGTGGTCGTTTCCCGTTTCAATGAATTTATTTCTCAGCGTTTGCTGGACGGATGCCTGGATGAATTTCAAAAACAGGGCATTGCTAAAAAGCGCGTTCAGGTCTTCGGGGTTCCGGGCGCTTTAGAGATCCCGGTGCTGGCGCAACGATTAGCAAAAAAACGCAACGTTTGCGCGGTGGTCGCTTTAGGTTGTGTGATCCGGGGAGAAACCTATCATTTTGAGTTGGTGGCGCAAGGGGTTGCTCAAGGCCTGATGCGGGTGTCTTTAGACACAGGCAAGCCGATTGCCTTCGGGGTGGTTACAACCGAAACGGTCGATCAGGCATATAAAAGGTCTGAAGAGCAAGGGGACAACAAAGGCCGGGAGGCTGCCCAGGTTGCTATCGAGATGGTTCAAACATTAGATTCTGTTTAGCGCAGAATGGAGAGCTCTTCATGCGAAAACGTACTCAAGCCAGAGAAGTTGCTTTAGCGATTCTTTACCAAATGGATGTGACCCGCATGGAGGCGCATCCGGTGATGGCGGATGTTTGGCAGCGCGAAGGCGAGGTTGACCCGGAGGTGAAAAGTTTTTCGGAACGGCTGGTCTTCGGGGTTCACCAAAATTTGGAACAGATTGATCAAAAAATTACAGCGTATGCTACGAACTGGCAGCTGAAACGGATGGCGATTATTGACCGCAATGTTCTGCGGTTGGGGCTGTTCGAGCTGCTCTTCGCCAAAGACATTCCGCCTAAGGTCAGCATCAACGAAGCGGTTGAACTGGCCAAACGGTTCGGAGACCTGGAATCCAGCAAATTTGTAAACGGTATTCTGGATAAAATCCATAAAACAGAAATCATCTCATCGAATCCAGCATCGTGACAAAACGCGCAGATCTACATATTCATACATGTTGTTCGGACGGTTTAGATACTCCTGAAGAGGTTGTGCGCATAGCGGCGGCAAAGGGCGTGGACTGTATCGCGATCACCGATCATGACAGTGTGGAAGGGGTCAAACCGGCGATGGAGGAGGCGGCTGATCTTCCGTTGGAGGTGATCTCCGGGGTCGAGCTTTCGACGGAATGGGGCGGTTCCGATATTCATATTCTGGGCTACCTGATGGATCCCAACCATCAGGAGTTCAACGATGCGTTAGAACAGTTCCGTTCTGCTCGCCTTCAGCGGGCGCGGGACATTGTGGAGAAACTTCAGGAAAAAGGGTATTCCAACATCAGCTTTGAAGATGTTCAGAATCTTTCGAAAACCGATGCCATCGGCCGTCCGCACATCGCGCAGGTGCTGATCGAAAAGGGATACGCGGCCGACGTGACCGATGTGTTCGCGCGGTTTCTGGGAGAAGGCTGCCCTTACAATATTCCGAAATTTAAGCAGAGTCCGTATGAAGCGATCGCGCTGATCCGCCGCGCCGGAGGGTCGGCGGTGATGGCGCATCCGATGAAGACGCTCAAAGATGAATTGATTTCCAGTTTTGTTGATGCCGGCCTGGTGGGGCTGGAGGTTTATTATTTGGGGAATTCGATCTCGGAAACGCGCTTTTATGAAAAGTTGGCCAAGAAATATCAGCTGATCGCGACCGGCGGTTCCGATTCTCACGGCAAGGGGCGCGATTACAGTTTGATCGGACATGTCAGCGTGGATTACGCGGTGGTTGAAGAGCTGCGGCAGCGTGCCGGTTAAGAGGTGTTTATGAACACAGACATTCAGTACATGGGGTATGCCTTGGAGCTTGCCCGGCGGGGACTGGGGAGAACGCTTCCCAACCCGATGGTCGGCTGCGTGATCATCCGGCAGGGAAAGTTGGTGGGTGAGGGATGGCACAAGCGCTGCGGGGGCCCGCACGCGGAAATTTTGGCTTTGCGCCAGGCCAAAGGGAAGACCAGCGGCGCTACCATGTACGTGACCCTGGAACCGTGCGCTCACCAGGGGCGAACCCCTCCCTGTGTGGATCAAGTGATCGCTTCCGGGATCAAGCGGGTGGTCATCGGGTCCCGGGATCCGAACCCGGGAGTAAACGGACGGTCCATCAAAAAACTCAAAAGGGCCGGCGTGGAGGTGGTCAGCGGCCTTTTGCGGCAGGAAGCTCAGGCGCTTAACGCAGCGTTTCACAAGTACATTACGCAACAGGTGCCTTTTGTGACAGTCAAGATCGCTCAAAGTTTGGATGGAAAGGTGGCCGCCTCTTCCGGCCAGTCGAAATGGATTACCTCTGCCAAAACACGTCTGTACGCCCGTCAGCAGCGCAATGCCTTTGATGCGATTTTGGTGGGGATCAACACGGTTCTGAAAGACGATCCGCAGCTGAGCCCGGCATTGAAAAGTAAGCCTTGGACCAAAATCGTTCTGGACAGCTCTTTAAAAATCCCGTTGAAGGCGCGGTTGCTGGATCAGTTTTCCTGCTTGATCGCCACAACGCCGAAGGCCTCTGCGCGCAAAAAATTTCTGTTGGAAAAAAAGGGAGTGAGCGTTGTGGTTTGCCCAACCCGCGCGGGTCAGGTCGATCTGCTGTGGCTGATGAAGTATTTGGCCGGGCAGGAGATTTCCAATGTCCTGATCGAAGGTGGCAGCACGGTCATCGGCCAGGCGTTGGCGGCAAAGATCGTGGACAGAATGGTGATCTACATCGCGCCGAAGATCTTCGGGGATGAGGATGCGTTGAGTTCGGTGGGCGGCCTGAAGGTGGCCCGTGTGGATCAAACCATCGGGTTAAAGGATATCCGTCTGACGCCGATCGGAAATGATTTTTGTTTGGAAGGAAATGTCTGTTACGCAATTTAGAAGAAAAAGGAGTTCGCTATGTTTTCCGGCATTGTGGAAGAAAAAGGAACGGTTAAGAATATTAAGCGCCTGAAAAATCTGATCACCATGGATGTCCAAGGGGATCGGGTGGTCCGGGGCGTGAAGATCGGGGACAGTGTTGCCATTAACGGGGTGTGCCTGACGGTGGTGAAGATCCGCGGCAAGGTTCTGACCTTTGATCTGATGAAAGAAACGCTGGATGCCACCACCCTGGGGTTTGCCGAGACCGGCAGCGAGGTGAATCTCGAGCGCGCGCTCAAAGTCAACGCGCGGCTCGGCGGGCATTTTGTCTCCGGCCATGTGGACGGCATGGGAACCTTCAAGAAAAAGGTCACCATGGAAAACTATGTGGAATGGCAGATCCAGGTCGACCGCAAGATGCTGAAATACATCGCGCCCAAAGCTTCGGTGGCCGTGGACGGCGTGAGCCTGACCATCGGGTGGGTTAAAAAGAACACCAACACCTTCTCGATTTATCTGATCCCGCACACGCTGGATGTCACCACGTTCGGAAAGAAAAAGATCGGTCAAAAGCTGAACATCGAGACCGACATGCTCGCCAAATATATTCTTCACGCACGGGAAGTCGGAGATTAAAAAGAAGAGTGAACTCTAAAAAGCCGGGCTTAAAGAGTTGACTTTTGGGCTTTCACGCCGTGCGCCTTATGTTATAATACCGTCATGTCTAAAAAAATCGTGATCACAGGTTTAGGTGTCCTGGCCCCCAATGCCAAGGGCAAAGAGGACTACTGGGATGCTTTGCAGGAAGGCCGGCCGGGCTATGGGCCGGTCAAGCTGTTTGACGCCTCGGAATTCAACACGAATATCGGCGGAGAAGTTCCGGATTTTGATGCCACTCAATACCTGGGGAAAAAAGGTTTGCGCAACATGGACCGGACCACCCGTCTGGTGGTCTGCGCGGCTAAGCTTCTGATGGAAGATGCCGGCTACGGCGAGAAGATTTCCGAGGAGCAGACCGATGATTTCGGCGTCTCGGTCGGGACCACGCTGGGCAGCCTGAAAAGCATCGCGGATTTTGATGAGGTGACCCTGCGGGAAGGTCCGCGCTATGTCAATCCCGCCTTATTTCCCAATACGGTGATCAATGCGGCGGCCAGCCACATCTCGATCTGGTTCAACATTCAGGGTTTTAATTCAACGCTTTCCAACGGCTTCACGACCAGCATCGATGCCATGCAGTACGGCTATGATTTTATTGATTTGGATCGCGTCAAAGTGGTGTTCGGCGGCGGGGTCGAGGAAATGGGCTGGCACACGTTTTTCGGATTTCACACGCTGAAATATTTATCCGGCTCCAAACCGGGTGAAGAATTTGTCAACTGCCCGTTCGATAAGCGGCGCAACGGGATCGTGTTCGGCGAAGGGGCGCTGCTGGTCGGAATGGAAGACCTGGAGTTCGCTCAAAAAAGAGAAGCGAAGATCATGGCGGAGATCGTCGCCTTCGGCTATGAGTTTGATCCGTTCCGCCTTCACAAATTTAATCCGCGCGCAACCGGCATGAAGAGTTCCATCCGTAGAGCGTTGGATGAAGCCGGAATGGCGCCGGGCGATATCGATGTGATCTTTGCCAACGCCAATTCCACTCAGGCGGCGGACCGCATCGAAGCCTTCGCGATCAAGGAAGTCTTCGGGGCAGCGGCCAAGACCGTTCCGGTGACGGCGATCAAATCCATGATCGGGGAAACCTACAGCGTCTCCGGGGCGATGGCGGTGGGGGCGGCGCTGGGGTCGATGGAACGCGGGTTTATTCCTCCGACGATCAACTACAAGGTCCCGGACCCGGAGTGCGATCTCAACATTATTGCCAATCAGTCGGTGAAGGCCGACATTAAGAACGCGATGATCATGAATTTTTCGCCATCCGGGGCGAACACCTGTCTTATTTTACGAAAGTGGGAAGGCTGATGGGATTGTTTCAGAACAAAGTTGCGGTTGTGACCGGCGGGTCACGCGGAATCGGCCGGGCGATTGTGCTGATGCTGGCGTCGGAAGGCTGCCAGGTGGCTTTTAATTATCTGCACAACCGGGCCAAGGCAGAGGAGCTGGTGAAAGAGGTGGAAGCACTGGGGGTCCAGTGCGCGGCCTCTCAGGTGGATGTCTGTGATTTTGACGCGGTGAAGGCTTGGGTTGACGGGACGCGGCTGCAGCTGGGCGGATTGGATATTGTGATCAACAATGCCGGGATCATCCGGGATAAAAATTTGCTGATGATGCCGCCGGAAGATTGGCACGCCGTTATCAACACCAACTTGAACGGAATGTTTCATGTGAGCCGGGCCAGTATTTTTCATTTATTAAAACAGCGCAAAGGCCACATCATTAATATTTCTTCGATCAGCGGAGCGATCGGGCTGGCCGGCCAAACCAATTATTCGGCCTCCAAAGGCGGGATGAATGCTTTCACCAAGGCCCTGGCCAAAGAGTGCGCTCCCTATGGTGTGCGGGTCAACGCGGTCGCGCCGGGTTTTGTTGAAACCGATATGCTGGAAGGCTTCGATGAGAAAACGCGCGCGGCAGTTTTAAAGACCGTTCCTTTAGGTCGCATCGGCAGCGTGAATGATGTGACCGGCGCGGTGAAGTTTCTGCTCAGTGACGCCTCTGCCTATATTTTAGGGCAGATCATTCAGGTGGATGGAGGGCTGGCGATCCGATGAGAAAAAACACAGGACGATGGCTAAAATTTAAAATTATCTAAGGGGTTTATGGAAGCCGACATTCATCAGATCAAAACGATTTTACCTCAGCGGATTCCTTTTTTGATGATCGATAAGGTGGTCGAAGTCAAGCCGGGTGTTAAGTTGACGGCTATGAAGAATGTTTCTGTGAATGAACCGCACTTTATCGGACATTTTCCCGATCAAAAAGTTATGCCCGGCGTGCTGCTGGTTGAGGCCATGACGCAGGCGGCGTATCTCTATTTTTATTATTCGCAGAAGCTGGACCGCAAGGCTGTGTATTCCTTGGAAACAGTGGAGGCGAAATTCTTAGGCCCGGTGATTCCCGGCGACCGGATTCGTGTTGAAATCACACCGGTTCAATGGGCAGATCGAAGGGGAACCGTGAAGGCTGACGTTTTTGTGGAGGAGGCTTTAGCGGCGAGTGCTCAGATCGGGATTTTCGTGAAGGATTGTTTGGCTTGATGAAGCTCTGTTGAAAAATATGATAGTCCCCGGTCCGAAGGATCAGGAGTAGGAGCAGTATTGTTTTGTAGAGCAAAACGTTGGGATTCGGGATAAATTCGCGCTGATCATTTATGTTCATGCTATTCCATAAATGATGCGCTCATTTAAGGAGAAATCAGAAACACGGCCCGCGGCGGTGTTTTGTCAGTGATGAACGGATGTGATCTGATAGTTGTGGGAGGCGGACCGGCGGGGATCATGGCGGCCATTCGAGCCGGTGAATTGGGGGCCCGGGTTCTGCTTTTAGAGAAGAATTTTCAGTTAGGGCGCAAGCTTCTTCTGACGGGGAAAGGACGTTGTAATGTGACCAATGCCTGCTCGCTGCCCGATTTCTTAAAAAGATTTTCGAAAAACGGAAATTTTTTAAGAGACGCCTTTAAGTTTTTTTTCAATGATGATCTGATGGAGTTTTTTGAGGATGCCGGTCTGAAAATGAAGACGGAACGGCAGAAACGTGTTTTTCCGGAAACCGACCGCGCCAGCAGTGTGGTGAGCGTCTTAAAGAACGTGTTAGCCCGCTGCAGCGTTCATGTGATCTACGATTGTCCGGTGGCTGATATTCAGGTCGAGAACCAGGAAGTTTTTGGCGTAAAAACGGTGGACGGGCGAGTGTTTAAAACTTCCCAGGTGATTTTGGCAACCGGCGGTGTGACGTATAAAGAGACCGGCTCCACGGGAGACGGATTGGAGATCGCCAAGCGTTTAGGCCACCATGTGGTGGCTTTGCGGCCGGGACTCGTGGCGCTGGAAACACGGGAGCATTTCCCCAAGTTGCTGGAAGGACTGACGCTGAAAAATATTGCCCTTGAATTTTCGAACGGCAAGAGCATCATTCAGACGGAGGTGGGGGAGCTGTTATTTACGCATAGTGGAATTTCCGGGCCGTTGGTGATCAGCGCCAGCAATCAGGTGGCCGACTGGCTAAGGGACGGTTTAAAGGTGACAGCGACGATTGATCTTAAACCCGGGATGGACTTAGGCCAGGTGGACAAACGGCTATTAAAAGAGTTTCATGCGTTTCCGCGCCGCAGCATTAAAACCGTGTTGAAGGATTTTTTGCCTCAGCGTATGGTGGATGTGTTTTTGAACCTTGCGGGTCTGGACTTGGATAAACGGGCCAATCAGATCACGCAGACAGAGCGGCAACGGTGTGTCGCGTTTTTTAAGAAAATTTCTTTTGATGTCATGAGGACCGCTCCGCTCAACACGGCGATGGTGACCCAGGGGGGCGTTTCTCTAAAAGAGGTCAATCCTAAAACGATGGCTTCGTTACTGATTAAAGGGTTGTTTTTTGCAGGAGAGATCCTGGATATTGACGGGGATACAGGCGGTTTTAATTTGCAGGCCGCGTTTTCAAGCGGATATTTGGCTGGGCAGAGTGCGATACAGGACGGTTTGAATAGGGCGGAATGATATACGAAAGGAGAACATAGGTGGGCCAAGAGAAACGCCGATGTATTCGTTTAGATATTGATTTGCCGGTTTCCTTTGATATTCGCGGTACTCAAAAAAATCAAGTGATTACGAGCACTTTAAATATCAGTGCGACGGGATTGAGTTTTTTAACGCGGGAATATTTAAAGGCCGGCCAAGAGTTGACTCTGTTGGTCGGTATTGCTAAAGGACAACGCGTTCGTCTGCCGGCCGTGGTCCGCTGGGTCAAAGAGTCTTTTGAAATAGGCGGTTCGGAGTACTTGGTTGGTTTGCAGATTGATGATCGGGCTGAAGAAGAACAGAGAAAATTTGTCCTTTTCGTGGCGCAGGAGATGATTCGCAGGTCAAAGTTGGCTTCATAGGAATTTTTCGCGTTGAAGCTGCCGTTCCCAGAACAAAAAACTTGCCCTTTTTTTAATATTTGTTATTATAGGGCTGTTTTCTAAGACATAAACTAGAACAGTTGGAATTTCAACGAAAGGGTTTTCATGGAAGGCAACTTTTATTTTTTGATGCTCGGAGGCCTGGGATTTTTCTTTTACGGTATGAAAACCATGTCCGAAGGCCTTAAAAAAGTTGCTGGCGAACGCTTAAAATCCTTTCTTCATATGGTCACCAAAGTGCCGATTGTCGGTCTTTTGATCGGAATGCTTGTGACCTGCCTGATCCAGTCTTCCAGTGCCACAACCGTCATGGTTGTTGGGTTCGTTAATGCGGGCCTGCTTACCTTAAGTCAGGCGATCAGCGTCATTTTCGGGGCTAATATCGGCACAACAATGACCGCCTGGCTTGTTTCGTCCATGGCGGTGTTTAAGGTCACCCAATACGCGTTACCGGCGATCGGGATCGGGTTTGTGATCATGACTTTTGGATGGTCCCGCAAGGTGAAGTTTTGGGGAGAAGTTTTACTGGGATTCGGCATGCTGTTTATCGGGCTGGGTTTGATGAAGGATGCTTTTGATCCGTTGAGAGATACGCAGCAGCTAAAGGATCTTTTTGTATTTTTCGCGAAGAATCCTATTATGGGTGTTTTGGCCGGGATGGTCTTTACGGTCATTTTGCAAAGTTCATCGGCGACCATCGCGATCGTTCAGGTTCTGGCTTTTAACGGAATCATCGGTTTTTCCGCGGCGATCCCGCTGATCTTGGGAGACAATATCGGTACCACCGTCACCGCTCAACTGGCGGCGCTGGGGACAAATTTGAACGCCCGCCGGGCTGCCATGGCGCATACGATGTTCAATGTGATCGGCGTGTCGTACATGATTATTTTTGTGTATCTCGGATGGTATGAACGGTTTGTTGATTTTATCATTCCGGGTAAGATCACATTAAAAAATATTATGTTTCATATCGCGGTTGCTCACTCGGTCTTTAATGTTGTCAACGCAATGGTCTTTTTACCGTTCATCGGGGTTATTGAGAAGATTTCTATCTGGCTGGTTCCTCACCGGAAAGGGCGCGATGAATTAGGGGTTAAATATCTGGAAGAACATTTATTAGACACGCCTCCGGTGGCTATGCAGCAGGTCCGTAATGAGACATTGTATATGCTGGGGGTGGCAGAGAAGGCGGTCAATACAGCCGTGCAGGGTTTTTTAGATAAAGATGATGCGTTGGTTCAGAAAGCATTAAAATATGAACGGGCCACTGATCATTTGCAGTCAGAGATCACTCAATATGTCATTGACCTTTCTCAAAGAGAAATTTCTGCTGAGGATTCGCAGGAGATCCCGGTCCTTCTTCACAATGTCAATGATATTGAGCGTATGGGAGATCACGCCAAGAATATTACGGAAATTGCTCAGTTGCGTATCGATAATGCCATTCTCTTTTCAGAGCCGGCCATCGAGGAGTTGAAAGTCATGTGGCAGGAATTGAAGGATATGTTTGTGGAAATAAAAGACGCGTTCGTGAAAGTTGACCGTAAAATGGCAGAAAAGCTTCTTGAACGTGAAGACCGGATGAATGCCATGCAGATCCGGTTGAAAGAAACCCACATCGAACGGTTGAATCAGGGACTGTGTTCGTTGAAGGCGAATTTTGTCTTTTTGGATTTTATTGATAATCTTGAAAAAATTGCTGATCACCTCACGAATATCTCTCAAAGCATTATCGGCGAGATGCAATGGCGTAAATATAAGGCAGAAACCAGGTCGAAACCTGAAAAACCAGTGCCTCACGGCCTATGATTTTTCGTTTATAATCCGAGGACAGTGCTTTGATCAAAACTGTTTTAATCGTTGATGATGATGCCGTGACGTTAAAGCTTTTGAAAGAGCTTTTGATATCCGCCGGCTATAAGGTTGTTCAGGCCCAAACCGGCCGGCAGGCGATCGATAGGGCGATTGCGTATAGCGTGGATGCGGTCATCATGGATATCATGCTGCCGGACATGGATGGCCCGGAGGCGATCGCAGTTTTGAAGGGTCAGGAGAAATTTAAGAATACCAGAGTGATCTTTTTATCAGGCATTGTTTCCCGGCAGGAAGGATGCGTTGACGAAATTTTAGTCGCAGGCCACGAGTATCCTGCTATCAGTAAACCGATTGATTTTGAGTGTCTTTTGCAGCTGCTTGATGAAGATTGAATCGTTAACCAGGGGTGATACGATGTCTAAGTATGAGTACACAACGGGTAAGGAACTTGATCTTAAGGCTGAGCAGGAAAAGACATTGGCCAGTCCCTGTTTGAGATCGAATTTTATCTTAAAGGGAATGTATTGGACCATGGATGTTCTTTATGGCAAAGAAGTGAGCTTGCCGAAAGTGAAAGTCCTGGAGATCCTGGCCCGCTATCCCTACTGGGCCTGGGAAAAAGGCGGTTATCATGGTTTGACCGGACTTTATGCCAGGACAACAGAGCCTGACCGCAGTCAAGTGGACCGCAGCCGGCACTACATTTGGCTGGGGCGGTATAGCCAGGACAATGAAGAACTTCATATGCTGTTGGCCGAGGATCTGATCAATCAAAAAGGCATTCCGCTTTCATGGCTGCAGCATGATTTGCTGCCCCGTATCATGGCTTTTACTTATCTGTGTTTGAGTCATTTAATTTTTCTATTCAGTCCCGCGACGTCATTTCATATGAACGCGGCCTTCGAATCTCATGCCGAACACGAATATATGAAGTTCGCCAAGGCTCATCCGGAGTGGGATAACGAGCCGGTCGAATCCAAGTATTTTGAATTCTATCCCCGTCAGAAAAGTCTTGCTGATCTGCTTCGGCGGATCGCCTTGGATGAACGAGATCACATGTTCCATTCCATCGAAGAGTATGAGAAGCTCACCGGGAAAACAATTTCAGCATAGTCTGTCATTTCTCACGAAAGATGAAGCGTGGAGAGCGGTCCGGATAAATCGGTTTTTGGAGATTTATTTGAGGAGGGCTTGTTTCATTTTGTTTTTGGCGCTGTCTGAAAGAGTCTTGCCGGAGACGGGAGGGGTTTTACAGATAGCGTCGATATAGTGGTTGAGGGTTTGACTGACGCTTTTGATTTGTTTGAAACAAAAGACGCATGTTTTACATATAAAAAGGTGCGCCTTGAGTTGCGCCTTTTCAAAGAAGGAAAGACGTTCTTCCATACTTTTCGACATGAGTTTGGTGGCCATTTTGCAGGAAATAAAAATTTTCTTATCTGTATGTTCAGTCATTCTTTATGCTGTTCTACCTTTCGAACCAGTTTTTTTCTAAACATCCCCTGAGCTGTAATCGAGCCCGGTGAAGCATTACCCAGAGGTTAGTCGATGTGATTTTAAGGAGATTACAGATTTCATCGGTGGAGAGCTTATCGATCTCTCTGAGGCTGAATGCCGTCGCGGTTGTTTCAGGGAGTTTCTCAATGCAGCCTTCTAAAACCTTCCAAAATTCATGATTTCCGGCCAGTTCCCGCGGATTCGCTGTCCAATCAGACGGAAATTTATGCGGATGTTCAGTCTGATCAAAGAAGGAATCCAGGGTCATCTGATCATCGTTATTGGATTGCAGGTTGGAAACCGGGGTCTCGCGGTATTTCTTGCGGAAATAATCAATAACCTTATGTTTTAAAATGCCGATCAACCAAGTCCGTTCGCTTGATCTTCCGGAGAAGGAGTCCTTGGCTTTCAGGGCAGCTAAAAAAGTCTCCTGGACTGTGTTCTGG